>LSCK01000054.1 GCA_001577135.1 Cloacimonetes bacterium TCS60
AATAAAACTTAAATATATTTTATTCATAAATTACAGTTTTAAAAAAATTATCATAAGGAAATAATAATATGCAAACATTACTATTTATTTTACTGGGACTGGTCTTTGGGTTCATAATTACATACATTGTTTTCCAAAACAAAATAAAAGAATTTAATGAACTGAAGGCAAAATTGAGTGAAGATAAAGCTGTTCTTTTGACTAGATTGGAAGAGGCAAATAAGCAGATAGAGGAGTGGAAGAAAATAAAACAGGAACAAGTGGAAGAGAATAATAACATTCGTCAAAATTACGAACAGGTGCGAGAGGAAAAGGCAAAGTTAGAAACACAGATTGCTGAAGCCAGAAAAAATATAATAGAACAGAAACAGCTAATCGAAAATTCTACCAAAGAGCTGAAAGATACCTTTTCTTCCTTATCCTCCAAAGCTCTTAAAGAAAACAATGAAGAATTTCTAAAACTTGCCAGGCAAAATCTGGAGAATGTTCTGGAAAAAACAAAAAATGAGTTTGGTAAAGAAGCTATCGAAAACACACTTAAGCCCCTGAAAAAATCCCTGCAGAGATACGATGGTGAGATCAAGCAAATGGAAAAAAGCCGCCAGAAAGCATACGGTGGACTTTTGGAGCAGGTAAAAAATATGAAAGAGACAAATGTCCAACTGCAGGATAAAACCTCTGCTTTAGTCGATGCGCTCAAGAGACCGCAAGTTCGGGGTAGATGGGGAGAGATTACTTTAAAAAGAGTAGTTGAACTTGTTGGATTGTCCGAGCATTGTGACTTTACAGAACAAGAATCCCGCAAAAGCGAGCAAGGTATTCTACGCCCTGATATGGTAGTTTATCTTCCGGGTGAGCGCAGATTGGTTGTGGATGCTAAAGCACCTTTAAAACACTTTTTGGATGCGAATGAAGCCAAAACAGAAACAAAAAGGAAAGCAGAAAGACAAGCTTATGCCCATGCTGTTAGAAATCACATGAAAAAATTATCACGCAAACAATACTGGTCACAATTTGAAAAAACTCCTGATTTCGTAATAATGTTCCTGCCGGGTGATTCCTGGTTTAGTGCAGCGCTCGAGCTGGATAAAGACCTGTTTGAGGACAGTTTAAATAAAAAGGTAATTATTGCTACTCCAACCACACTTATTGCTCTTCTACGTACAGTTGCACACTCTTGGCAGAAACAAAAAGTTGCAGAAAACGCGAAATTAATTGCTGCCAGAGGTAAAGAATTGTATGAAAGAATTGCAGTTTTTCAGAGCCATCTAACCAAAGTGAGGAAAAATATAGATTCTACTGTAAAAAATTACAATGCGGCTATAGGCTCTCTTAACAGCCGCGTGATCCCTAGTGCTCGCAAAATGGAGGAGTTAGGTATTAAAGATACAAAAAAAGAGATTGAAGAAGTAGATCCCATAGAAAGGACTACCAGGGAAATTAGCGATAAATAGAATGCTCAAATTTGATCTGTAGCAAATCATAAGAATTTTATAATTATGAAAAAAATCATTCTGCATATGGATATGGATGCATTTTTTGCCTCGATTGAACAACGTGATAATCCAGAATTGCGTGGTAAACCTGTTATTGTCGGGAGAGAAAATAGCAATAGAGGAATTGTTACTACTGCTTCCTATGAAGCCAGAAAATATGGTGTGCATTCTGCTATGTCAGTTTTTCAGGCTAGGAAGCTCTGTCCTCAAGGGCTGTTTGTGGATGGAAATTACCACAAATATTCGGAGGCTTCCAAAAAAATTTTTAAGATATGTCGTACTTTTACACCAAAAGTTTATCCCATTAGTATTGATGAAGCATATCTGGATATTACAGGTAGCCTACCCTATTTTAAATCAGCCAAAGAGATAGCTCTTCAGCTGCAACAAAAGATTGAAAAAGAGATGCACCTAACCTGTTCCATCGGGGTTGCCCCTAATAAAACTCTGGCGAAAATTGCCAGCGAAATGGATAAACCAACTGGCCTAACCATAATTAATAGCGACAACCTGGATGAAATATTGAACAAACTACCAGTGGGAGATATTCCGGGAATTGGACAAAAAACGGCTAAAAAGCTAAAAAACCTGGGTATATTTACAGCCCAGGATATAACAAACAAGGATGAAAATTTATTAGTTAAACATTTTGGTAAGTTCGGTAAGCATCTCTATTATATGGGAAAAGGTGAGGAAATTCCTACCTCGACCACCCTCCGTGATAGACATAACAGAAAAGCTAAATCAATTAGCAATGAAATCACTCTTCATCATAGCTCTTCTGATAAAACCTATCTGCAACAACACCTGATCAAGATAACTAATAAAGTATGTTACAGATTAAGAATGAAAAATGCAACCGCAAAAAAAGTTTCACTAAAGATCAAATTTTCTGATTTAACTATAAAAACCATGGATAAAACTTTACCCGAACATGTATGTTATGAATCTGATGTTTACCGGGAGATTATGGAACTGTTTAATAGAATCGATTTGAATAAATTTAAAATTCGGTTGCTAGGAATTAAACTCTCTAGCCTGGAATTCGCTGATGAAACTAAACAACTTGACCTTTTTTCGCAGAAAAATAATAAAGTCAAAAGAATTTCCACAGCTCTTGATAAAATACGAAATAAATATGGAAGAAAAATTATAAATGTTGGGAAAAACAGTAAAATAACCGATGACAATTAATTTTTTAAGGACGATGTATGTTTATTGATTACGCCAAAATTCGTGTACAAGGAGGAAAAGGGGGAGATGGGTGTAGAAGTTTCCGTAGAGAGAAACATGTTCCACACGGCGGACCAGACGGTGGCTGTGGTGGTGATGGAGGAGATGTAATTGCCATTGTAGATCCGGACATTACAACTTTGATCCAATATAATTATAACAAACATTTTGAAGGAGGAGATGGAAACCCCGGGCAGAGCTCAAATAAATATGGTAAAACAGGAGAAGACGTCTTCATAAAATTTCCTCTAGGCACTGTTATTTATGAAATTGATGAAAATGATAAACGAATTAGAAAAATTGCAGATATCTCTGATGAGAGTGAAAAAGCCATTCTTGCTAAAGGTGGAAATGGAGGTAGGGGCAATGCTGTATTTGTCAGCACAACTAATCAAGCCCCCACAAGGCACGAGCAGGGCGAAAGTGGAGAAGTACGACACCTGGAATTAGTTCTCAAGCTCATGGCGGATGCTGGATTAGTAGGATTCCCCAACGCAGGAAAATCTACCTTGATCAGTCATCTTTCCGCAGCCCATCCCAAAATTGCCAGTTATCAATTTACCACCCTCCAGCCCTGCATTGGAGTTGTTCAGGTTGATGAGATACATTCCTTTGTCATGGCAGATATTCCCGGTATAATTGAAGGAGCTCATAATGGAAAAGGATTGGGAATTCAATTTCTTAAGCACATCGAAAGAAACAAAGTTTTACTTTACATTCTGGATATTACACAACCTGAACTTTTTGAGCGATACCAAACCTTAAAACATGAGCTCACATCTTATAACAAAAATTTATCCAAAAGAAAATCTCTGATTGTCTTAAATAAAATTGATTTAATTCCGGCCGGAGATTTGGACGAATATATTAAAGTAATTTCTGAAAAGATCACTGATCCCAACCTTGAAATCATTCCTGTTTCTGCCGTAACTGGTAAAAATCTTGATAAATTAAAATATGCAGTTTATGAAATAGTTAAATAACATAAATAAATTTCTGAGGAGGAATTTCGTGCTCAAAAAAGAATACAAATATTGGCTTAGACTTAAATCGATAAATGGATTAGGGGCAAAAAAATTAAAAAAGTTACTAAAATATTTTTCCTCAGCAGAAGAAATTTTTAGAGCTGGTAAGTACAAATTATCCGAATTACAATTTTTGACTCCCAAATTAACAAGGAAATTATGCTCTAAAGTAGAAACAGAATTTGTGAGGAATCAACTGAAATTGATTGATAAATATAATGTATGTTTGTTGAATATGACTGATGAAGAGTATCCGGATTTACTGAAATTTATCTACTCACCTCCTATAATTTTGTATGTCCAAGGGGAAATTAAACCGCAGGACAATAGCGCCTTTGCCATTGTCGGAACGCGCAAGGCAACTACTTATGGAAAAGCAAATGCCAAAAAAATTAGTTATGAACTTGCCAGGTCTGGTTTCACAATCATAAGTGGACTTGCCTATGGGATAGACGCAGCAGCCCATAAGGGAGCCTTAGATGCGGGATGTAGGACAATAGCCGTATTTGGAACCGGATTGGATACAATCTATCCGGCAGCTAATAGGGGACTTGCCAAAAAAATTTTAAATTCCGGAGCATTAATATCCGAATTCCCTCTGAAAAGTAAAATCGAAAAATGGAATTTCCCCACTCGCAATAGAATTATCAGTGGTATGAGCAAAGGTGTATTAGTTGTGGAGGGAAAAAAAACGAGCGGTTCACTGATTACAGCAAAGGATGGTCTGCGCCAGAATAGAGATATTTTTGCTTTGCCTGGTGATGTTGATAAACCACAAAGTGTTGGACCCAATTTTCTTATAAAATTAGGAGCTAAGATAGTTACGAATGCCGCAGACATTCTGGAAGATTATAAAATTAAACTTACAAATGAATCAGGGAGCGCAAAAAAAGATGAAAGGCCATCAGTAAAAATGACAAAAGATGAACAGGAGGTTTACAGAATTCTAAAGGATAATGACCGTAGATTGAGTTTGGATAAAATGGTTAAGCAATCGGAGTATTCTGTATCCAGGCTCTCTTCCATGCTGCTAACAATGGAAATTAAAGGGATTGTGGAAAGAGAAGCCCAAAATATGTATAGATTAATTTAGTAATAAAAAAAGTGGCAACCGGATTTCCCAATTGCCACTTGTAATATTTGTTAATAATTTTTATTCAACTATTCCCAAAATATCATTTCTTTCTACTATTAAATATTTTTCACCCTCTAATTCAACATCAGTAGCACCATATTTTGCATAGAGAACTTTTTCGCCTTTTTTAACTAACTCTCGTAACTCTTCATCATTGCCTACTGCAATAATTTCACCGATTTGGGGTTTTTCTTTAGCAGTATCGGGAATAATGATATTCCCTGTTTTTTTCTCTTCCAATTCTACGCTTTTGATTAGAACTCGATCGTCAATTGGTGTAATTTTCATTCATTCCTCCGAATTATTCTTTTATTGTTCAAATTTTATTTTGTAGTGTTACAGTTTAATTCAGCTCTAAAAATCGTCAAGTAAATTATCGGAAGGAGTTCTTTTATCTGTTTACTTTTCCTTTTACTTAACAATTCCGGATTAAACTTTCTTCGTCTTTCTCCCGATAAATCGGCATAAATCGGGACTCACCAGAGTGACAATGTTGTTTTTAGGACTGGTCTCCACTCTCTTTACTCCTTTCATAGCGTCAATCTATTTTAGGATTAGAGACACACCTTTTGGAGTGTCCAAAAAGTTGGATTTCTTGGTTAATTTAGGTAAATTTTATTGGGGAATAGTTTACTTACTTAGATTTTAGTGTGATTTGCAAACAAGAATCAGGGTAAATAATCAAGTGGATCTTTTGCTCTACCTTCTACTCGTAGTTCAAAATGCAGATGAGGACCAG
>LSCK01000055.1 GCA_001577135.1 Cloacimonetes bacterium TCS60
TCAACTATTTTATAGTCACCTACGCTATTTTATAGTTATTCCAAACGGAATATGAGTTATTTGTAAAATAACAAAAAAGCCCTAAATCTCCTTTTTTATTCTTATAATTTTAAAATCTTAGCTGAACACCCAGACTATAGGTAGAAATGGTTTCGTCACTTCCCTTGATCTTTCCGTCATTGTTTTTATCGACATAGTGCTCTCTGTATTCCCAAATCAAAAGAGAATTTGCAGACAGATTATAACCAACCTGAGTATCAATTGAAGCATTAGGCGATTTCCATTCCTGAATCTCCTCTACATTTGTTTGAGAATATTTCGCATAGGCATGAGAAATTTGGGGAATTATGCTCTGATTAAGACTAACTTCCGCCAAAATTGATTTACCAACCGGATAATTATCACCCGAAATATCTTCATATTCAACAGAAAGAGTTAAGAAATCCAGGATGTCGGCAGAGATTAAACCTCTCCACCCCTGTGATTTGCTCAAACTATCCAGTGTAGTCGCTTTCGCTATGAGTACCGTATCATTTACTATACGAGCTCTTTCTGCATCATAAAGGCGATTGAAATAATTTGCTTCAAATTCTTCTCCAAACAGACGATAATCGAGTTGCACATTAAAAACCAAAAATCTAGCTCCAAAGCCAGGGAATACAAATCCATGTCCATGCTCTAATATCTTCGCAAACTCACCATAGTTATACAAGTCAAAGGCTTTCGTGTTTACCAGTGGTAAAGTATAATCTAGACCAACTTCAGTAATCTCTTTTTTATCATCGAGAGAGCTGGGATAATCATGGAAATGGAGACTGTCTTCATGCTCTTCATACCAGTTATTAAAACCAGTGGAATCACCATTTATCAATTCCCAAACATGCAGCCAATCATTCTCGTCCATACCTTCTGATTTATCCGGGAAATATTCATTCTTTCGAGCCCGAATGCCACTATATTGATCGCGGTCTGTTACAACAGTAGCTCCCACAGCCAGATTCTCGATAAGTGGTATCTTGGTTGGAGTAAAAGGCAAAGCAGTTATATGACCTGCCAAAAGATCATTTCTATCGAGATTAGATGAAAAAAGATCCAGGCCCAGCCCATAAAAATTTGTATTGAAAGCAACCTCAGCACCTAACTGTTTCACATCGGGATAATCGAGCATATTTGTATAATTATTCATTATTAAACCATTTCCGAATTTAAGGTTCGAAAATCCACCCAGGCGAAAATAAAATGGATCTTTTCTTTGAGCAAATTGTAAATACAGAATTTTATTTAGATAATCATCAAAATCATCCCAGTCTTTCTCTCTCACTTTACCATCACTACCAAGGAGGATATCAAAATCTAAACCAAGACGAAATTTCCAGAATTTGAATTCGGGTAATAATCTAATTCTAGTATACATTTCATCACCAATAGTAACAGCACCAATTCCAACAGAAGTGGGAAAAGGAAGTAAACCACTATCGCTTTGAGTCTGGCCTGTTGTTGAATTGTCCTGCTCAGTTGCTTCCTCAGCTTGCAAAACAACAAAACTGGTTAAGACCAAACATATTGCCAATAAGATAGCTTGCAGTTTCATCTTCTTCATATTATCCTCCTGAGATAATTAATTATAGATTAATTCTTGACATCATTTTATTTGAATGATTGAAAAGAAGATAGAAAATTATTCTTGTCAAGAATTTAATCTTTTATTTTAGCAAATTTGTAAAAGCGGAGAATATATGTATAAAATTTTAATTGTTTGTATTGGAAATGAGATTTTGTTAGGGAAAACAATTAACACTAATCTGGCATATCTTGGTAAGATGCTTTTCCAATCCGGATATAAAATATCAACTTCTACAACAATACCAGACAACCCAGAGATAATCCAATCAACACTCAGTAGCGCCTGGAAAAAATATGATATAATTATTTCTATGGGAGGTCTAGGTCCAACCCAGGATGATCTAACTCGTAAAAGTATAGCTCATTCCTTTGGTAAATCGCTAGAATTTAAGCCGAAAATCTGGGAAAAAATAAAAAATCAACGTAAACAAAATGGACAAAAAGTATTAAAATCCCTTAGATCTATGGCTCATGTTCCCGGTGATTTTACCACTATGGAAAACAGGATTGGAACCGCACCCGGGCTCCATTATTCACAACAAAAAAAAGAATTTTTTGCTCTGCCCGGGGTGCCGGATGAGATGAAATATATTTTTGGAAATAGCATAATCCCTTATCTAAAGCAAACCTTACCGGGTACGCCCAGGCTAATCAAAACTATAAGGACCGCCACTATCCGCGAGATTGATCTGCACGAAAAATTAAAAAGAGTAAAACCTGCTGCTGAATCAAAAATAGCCTTTCTGCCAAAACCCGGACTTGTCGATATCCGCATCGAAAGTTTAAAACAAACAGACCTAGATAGAATCGTACAAAATATCCAGGCAGAAGTTGGGCAATACATTTATGGATTTGATCATGATACTATTCAAAGTGCCTGCCATGAAAAATTATTGAAAAATAATAAAACTCTAGCATTAGCTGAATCGTGCACAGGAGGTCTGATACAAAATTATTTTACTGATAATCCCGGGAGTTCCGAGTATTTTTTGGGCGGTGTAGTCTCCTATAGTAACTTTGCCAAAAAGAAATTTTTGGATGTGAAGCAAAAAACCCTGGAGCAGCATGGAGCAGTAAGTAGAGAAACCGTGCATGAAATGCTAGAGGGAACCAGATCTGGCTTTGGCTCGGATATAGCTCTTGCTGTTTCCGGTATCGCAGGTCCCGCCGGAGGAACAAAAGAAAAACCTGTGGGGCTGGTATATGTTGGGTTGTGGTTTGAGGGTAAAATAGATATCCGCGCCTGCAATTTTTCCGGAACCAGACTTCAGATAAAACAGCAAAGTGCTGTCATGGCTCTTTTTATGTTATTTAAGAGCTTAAAATAAATGGTCTCACATCAAGGAGATTGGATCGATATCAATAGTGCTGCGGATATAGTTAGGAACGATAACTGAATTTTCATACCAATCTATAAATTTAGATATGCGGTTTTGGGATGCTGCTTTGATTATGAGATGAAAGCGGTAGTTTTTTTTAATTTTGTTAAGTGGCGCTTCTACTGGTCCCAGGATTATTAAATTTTTGAGAGTTTGCTTTCGCAATCTCTGTTTCAACCCATGGCAGAATTTTCGCAATTTCTGCTCTTTTTTCGAAGTTAATAGAATCCGAGCTAGCTTAAAATTGGGGGGATAATTTAATCGGTTACGCAAGTTTATTTCATGTTCAAAAAAACCTTTATAATCCCTCTCCCTGCCGTATAAAATACTGTAATGATCGGGATTGTAAGTTTGGACAACAACCTCCCCCTTTTTCTCGCTCCTACCTGTCCTTCCAGCAACTTGCATAATATGCTGAAAGTTTCTTTCAGCAGCTCTAAAGTCAGGAAGATTAAGATTTACATCTGCAGAAACAATCCCCACTAAAGTCACATTAGGAAAATCCAGACCCTTAATTATCATTTGGGTACCCAGCAGGATATCAATTTTTCTGTTTTTTACCCTTTCGTAAATTAACCTATGGCTATCCTTGCGGGTTGTAGTGTCTCTATCCATACGGGCAATTCTAGCATTTGGGAATATATTGTTTAGCTGTTTTTCAATTTTTTCTGTCCCGGGTGATCCAAAATTGAATATTACGCCACCACACTCAGGACATTTTTTGGGAGCCGGTGCCTTCTTCCCACAATAATGGCACACAACACTATTATCATTATGATGGTATGTTTGGCTGATATCACAATTACTACATTGGAAAACATACCCGCAATTCACACACTGAACATAGGAAGCATAACCTCTTCTATTTTGGAATAAAATTACCTGTTGGTTTTTTTGTAGATGCTCTTCAATTTTATCACGCAGCAAGGATGAAAAAATTTTATGGTTGTCATTCATCTCCCGCATATCAATAATTTGAAATTCAGGTAGTCTCTCGTTTTTCACCTTTTTTTTCATTTCTAATAATTCATATTTTCCCTTAACGGCATTGTGATAAGATTCCAGGGATGGTGTGGCACTTCCCAAAATCACAGTGGCATTAGAAAATCTTCCCCGTAAAACCGCCATATCTCTGCCATTATAAAGCGGCTTCCGTCCATGTTGCTTATAGGAATTTTCATGCTCCTCATCTACCACAATCAATCCAACGTTTTTCAATGGAGCAAAAATTGCACTCCTGGGTCCAATCACAATCTTTCTATCCCCTTTTCTGATTGCATTCCAATTGTTGTATCGAGTTCTATCACTTTGTTTGCTATGTAAAACTGCTATCTTATCACCAAAATGACTGTAGAATCTTTCTACTGTTTGGGGAGTGAGTGCTATTTCCGGAATCAACAAAAAAGCAGATTGACCTTTCTCCAAAACCGACTTCATGCTTCTGATATAAACCTCGGTTTTGCCACTGGCTGTAACGCCATGTAAAAGGAAAACTTTATATTGCTCCGCCTCGATATTTTTATTTATTGTTTTTAAAACAGAAATCTGCTCATTAGTATGCTCAAAAATATTGGGTTCTTGCTTTGTTTTTCTCAGAACAAACTCATCTTCAACAACCTCTTTTTTGATAATCTTACCGATTCCCTTTTCCTCGATCTTTTTGATCAAACTGTACGAAAAATCATCTGTAATATTTTTAATAGCTACGAGTTTTTTTTCTTTTAAAAATTCAGACAACTCCTTTTGACGTGTTGTAAGGCTGACATCGTTGCTCTCATCAATAAGCTTCAAGTAGTTCAAAGTTTTCTTTTTAATCTTTCTGCGATAGTTTCTTTCCACCTCAATCAGCCCTTGCTCTTCCATTTCTAGCACCTTTTTGTAGGGAGAGGTAATTGATGAATGCAGAATCTCTTTAAAATTTATCCCAGCTTTATTATCCTTTAACAGGGAAACAATCTTCATGAATTTTTCCTCAATTCGATCTCCGTCTTTAAGCATGATTTTACGA
>LSCK01000056.1 GCA_001577135.1 Cloacimonetes bacterium TCS60
AAACGACGACTAAATGCCTCATCAAGATTACCATGAAGATTGGTAGTGGCTATAAGTATCCCCCTAAGATTTTCAAATGCTTCTAAGAATAAATTCTGCATAGCGTTCATCATTTTGTCTACGGAATAATTAGCATTCCCGGTTCTTTTTGTAAGAAACTGATCAGCTTCATTTAATAGTAAAACGGGAGGATTCTCCACCCTATGTACTATACGTTCAAACAGAGAAAAAACTCGTCGTACATTCTTTTCACTATCTCCTACCCATTTAGATTGGATACGACTAATATCAGTTATAAGTAGCTTCTTTCCTAAAGCCCGAGCAATAGCTCCAGATGCGAATGTTTTACCAGTACCCGGAGCACCATAGAATAGCATCAACATTCCAGGTTCTATTTTTTTATTCACATTATTACTCAATTTCATCCCTTTATCGTATAAGCCCCAATTACTTAAAACACTATCAACATTTGTGTTGTATTGATTTAATGAAAACCTAATCGTCTTCTTCATTTCTTGTGGAAGAATTAGATCATTAAAACCTTGAGTCGGCTCAACCAGTGTAAATATTTCATTATTTTTTAAAAGTTGATTTAATTTTTCATTATCGTTTATAGGTGTTTTCATTATTATCCGTCTCGTTATATCAGGAGCGGTCCGCACATTTGTCCCACTTGATAAGAAGAAAACTCCTTCTGAAAGTTCTATCAATCCTTTCCTTACAAGTTTAGATTCATCTGAAACATACTTTTTATTATAATACATTTCGTGAAAATCAGAGCTTATGAGTTTCACAAGTTCTTCTGTATCACAATTAAGATCTTCTAACTCCTCCTTGATCAAGTGGACCAGGATTATTACTTCATTATCATCAAGATTGTATTCATCCTTCAGATCCAGTAACGGAAAGATTTCGTCAGTTACTTTCATTCTGGATTCTATACGATCTCTCCATTCAATTATTTCCAGAAATTCACCAGCATCATAATCATCTAAAACAGAATTTAATCTCCTATTTGAAAATGAATTTGTACTGAAATCGTATACTTTATCTACATATGAAAACCAATCATCTAGAAATTCTTTATTATCTGAATACGGTTGGTTATTATAAACTGTTACATCTTCTTTTGAGCCTAATAAAATTTTAACAAAACTGTGGTGAAATTCAATATCATTTTCTAATAAATTTGATAGGCTAAATTTAACTTCCGACTTATTTTCATTTAATCCATGCTTTCTAATATAGATCTCTTTTTTTGATGTGTAGAAGATATTCTTTTTTAATAATGAGATGATCATATCTAATTTTTTAATTTGGGTAGAAGGATCATTAAATAGTTTTCCAAGCTCAGTTAATGGATCTACTCCGTGTATCCGGTTTACTAAATAATCATACCAAGATACTGCTATGATCATAATATTTTCGTGGTCTAGTTTGAAGCTTTGTATACTTTCGATCTTTTTAAATTTGCTGGTTAACTTTACAAACTCATCCGATCTAATTTTGAGCGTTTTAGACTTATCCTCAACAATATTGTTGATCTTAGCTCCAAGATCCAATAGAATTTTATAAGGTAATGCTGGCATATGTTACCCCCTTTCGCTTTATGTTATTATAATAAAAAATTGAAAAAAATTAAAAAAATTATGCAAAATATTTCCCAGAATACTCATATTTAAAGCTGTGGAATGGGAATATGACCTAATTGATATTAATATTGTACTTAAGTTTTTTCTCCGGTTTTTTAAAATTTAGTCTATTCATTACAATTTTCTAAATAATTTGTTTTTCTTGTATTCATTTTTTTACACCTTTTTTATATCTTGTTCCTTTTGAAAATAAATTAGTGCTGATAACTCGGGTATTTTTCATAAATACGTGATAATTATTTGAAGCCATAACTTGTTTTACCATTTACCGTTGTAGAAATAAAAGCCATTGTCGCTGCTCTTATTATTGTAACTAATTATTTTATCCCACGAAGTTCCGATGTCATTGTATAAAACCTGAATCTGTTATAAAAAATGGGGGTGCACGCAAAAATTTCCTCTTGACAAATAAAAAAAATACATGCTTTATGAAATGAGATTATGAAAAGGTTTAGAAAATCAACCAATTTCGAGGGAAAATATGAATAAAAAGAATTTATTTGAATTTGGAAAAGAATACTTGCTAAGAAGACAGGAAATAACTGATGAAGTATTAAATCATTATCTGACTCTTTGGCAATGTAGAAAACCGAAGACATTTAATGAACTTTGTCATAATATGATAGATCACGCTCAAAATAGACAGGGTATGCCAAATTCTATTGGTGATACAAATAATTTGAGTAAAATCCTATTTGATTTTAATCCCGAAAAAATAAAACAAAGATATGATGACTGGAAAGCATTATTTGAAACAATTGAAAAATCTGAGTACACACCACCAGGTAAAATGCAAATAGACAATTCACATAACTACTGGGTTATTTTTACTAAATCAATTATTTCAATTGCAAATTATTTATCAAGGTTCAGAACATTTGATAATTACAAAAAGTATGTTGAAACTTTCATTTCTGAGAACCATGATATCCGTTTGGCTTTTCCTCTCATCTTAAAAGAAGAAATATTTGGTTATAAATTTGCTCTTGCGTGTGATTTTACAAAGGAGAATGTATCTCCAAAATTCATTAAACCTGACACTCACATTAAAGACATTTTTGTTGGAGTTGGATTATGTGAAAAAGATGATAATGATTATAATATATTTAGAAAAGTAGTTGACTATTGTATCGAAATTAACGAAGAACCTTATGCTGTTGATAGACTTTTCTGGTTAATTGGTAGTGGAAAACTTTTCAAGACGGAAAGAAGACAAGAAGAAATATTCTTCAAGACAAATAAGTTTGAATTTATTAAGGAATTCAATGACAAGTAAAAGAATACCAGTTGGTAACAAAAGCTATACCCAATAAGTGTTTTAGCATCAAGCTGAAAGTAAATGCTAGTAATAAAAATTAGTAATAAATTGAAACGTAAGTGCTTTGAAAGCCCTTACGGGGCATAGCCAAAGCGTTGCGGATAATGCTGAGAAAAGGAAAATAAGATGGCAGACGAAGTAAAATGGAATACTGATTTGATTGAAATTCTTAAAAAAAAATTGAAAAAAGAATTTCCAAAAGTTACGATTGTCAAAGGAAAAGTTCTTAAAGACATTTTTCTCAGTAAAAATCCAAATTCGCACGAACAAAAAATTCAATTTGGTTTTGTTGACCAAGACATCGTGTTTTATGATAACGAAATGGATATTTCGAAACTCAACAAAATAAAAAATATTTTAATTCACAACAATAACAATAAAAATAAGGACAAAATGGTGATTCCTAAATTAATCTGTGAGTTAAAATATGATGGGATTACTTCTCACGGACTCATTACTTATTCTGATTATGCATCTGACATAAAATCAATTTTCCCAGAATGTAAATATTGGTTAGCAATGAGATACCGAAAAAGCAGCACTGAGAATAAGTTAAATAGACATGGAAAACATTTTGATAAAATAATCTTTTTTGACTCTGGAAAATCCGTAGAAAACTACAAAAAAGGAGATTTTAAAAAACAAATTGACTCTCAACCTGAGTTAAAAGAAAGGTACGAGGAATTCATTAATGAAATAAAAGAAACGTTGAGAGAAAAAGAAACAGTATTTGTTAAATAGGAGGATTAAGAATTTGAATTTCAAAGAATTATACAATTTTGCTTATAAATTTCTTTTATCAAACTAGGAGAAGAGATCGATGACAAGGACAAACTTGAACAGAATGCCGATAACAAATGGGCCATGAGGCTTTTTCAGAAAGCCGAAGAATTAGCAGAAACCGCTTGGAATTTTAAATCACTGGCAGATTCTGTTTCCAGATACTTGGGAGAGGAGTATGAGCGTGAACAGCTTGCAGATGCGATTGAAGCCGGATTAAACGATGAAACTTGGGCAAGAAGGGTTCGTTTTCGTCACTGAATATTAAAAAAAGGAGGATAATTATGGTAACTATTAAAATTTTTTTCTTGAAAATGAAATACAAATTAAAAGAGAAGAAAGCCAAGGGATTCAAGGACTTACATTCTCTGGGTAAAGATATTGCGACTATTTTATCAGATAAAAAATGGGCTACCAAAGTGTTTAAAAAAGCTGAGACAGAATCGGAAGAAGCTCATGACTTTTTTACCCTTGCCGAGTCTGTGCTTGAATCATTAACTGACAAGGAGTGGACCAAAAGACTCTACAAGAAAGCAGAAACCAAATCAGATGATATTTATGATGCGCTCTCCCTCGCTCAAGCAATCATTAGCAACTTTGGAGATAAGCAGTGGGGCCAAGCTTTATATGAAAAAGCACTGGATATAGGTGAAAAAAGCCATGAGCTGCTGAGAATAGCAAATTCAACACTTGATGTTAACTATGGTTTAGGAAATAAGGAATTGGCCAAAAATGCATATAAAAAGGCACTAGAACTTGCAGAGAATTCTATGCAATTTACTGATATTTCGAGTTGTGTTGCTGATGAATTTTATCTGGGTGACAAAAAGTGGGGCACTGAAATATTGAAGACTGCAGTTGAAAAAACGGATGATAGTGAAGTACTCCGAAGTGCGGCGAATGTTGCGGTTGAAGATATTGGTGATCAAAAATGGGGTCGAGAGATTTATCAACAAGCAGTAGAAACAGCAGAGTCTTCAAGTAATTTAAAAGATATTGCAGAAAACATCCTAGAATATCTTGATGATAAAAAGTGGGCGCAAGAGATATTAGTTAAGGCAAAAGAGTTAGTGCAAACTGAAGATTCTGCATTATTCGGCAATTTCTTATTAATGGGAGAGGTATTCATCAAAGCAGGAGATAAAGAAAACGCCAGAGATTGTTTTAAGATGGCAGAGGGAAGAATCGGTAAAAGTAAGGGCTTGCTTACATCCATGGGAGAGGAGTATGAGCGGGAACAGCTTGCAGATGCGATTGAAGCCGGATTAAACGATGAAACTTGGGCAAAAAGGATTCGTAAAGGTTAGTCACCGAACATTAAAAAAAGGAGATAATAATGGCAACCATCAAAATTGTAGGGAAGACGAGAATTAAGAAAATTAAGGAAGATATCAAAGCAGTTTATCAAATTAAAATTGAGGTGTTTGATAAAGACGGGAATATTGCAGATGATCAAGCGACCCTGTCCGAGATTCGGAGCAACACCCCAAAAAGCTCGATCTTTTCCATCCACACAGATGCCCGAATTGAGCGATTTGAAAAAATGTTTGAGACAAATTTCGGGACAAGAATTTCTGTTCTTCAGCCAAACGGCTCAGAAGTGGATAAAAACGATACAATAAAAGACGTTCAGGCATTATATCGACAGCTAAATGGGGATGGTGTTCGGGCGGATATGGGATCTGAGGACTCTCCAACTGATCTTACTTCTGCATTCGCCAGCGTTTTAGACCTGGAAACTGATGATGAGTTGGCCGATATATTGATGAACGGATTTTCAGATTCAGAACAAAAAGAAGAAGATGATGATGATTAATCTTCACTAACAGGAGGAAATTATGGATAAAACAGCAGAAGGTATTATGATTTTTAAAGCTTATATAGCAATTGCTAAGTGGCTACGGCTGGAACGCGAACTTGACCATATTCAGGTATATAGACAGGCAATGAGACTTTGTGCTTCGGTTATTCAAAATTCTTATGGGCTTTCATTGGAACAACTCCAGGAACCCAGTAGAGAAGGAATTGAAACGGCTAACTACCATTTTAAAGAGCTGGGAGAGGTCGGTTTTCGCACCTTTATGAAATCACTTGGAGTTGCCGGCATGGGCGATGTGCTATCTCCGGAAGGAACGGGGGATTTAATAGCCTTGTTGAGAATTTTTCTGAGGGTCGTGATCGAGTATGAACCTGAAGAGGTCGTTGATAAGTACGCGAAAGATATCAAAACAACTTGTTTCACACAGCTGGAAGGTGAAGATGTTTGGGCACAGTTGGAGGAATTCGCGGATTCAATATTTGAGGAAAACAGAGAAGCGCTTTTGAA
>LSCK01000057.1 GCA_001577135.1 Cloacimonetes bacterium TCS60
ATCTGCTTTGGCTTTAAGTTGATGAATAGAAATCACACCCTGGATATACATTGGTTTCTCACATAATATTGTTCCATCCAGATCAAAAACAGCATTCCTTTTCGCTATAGGAATAAAATCCGCACCGTTACGATCAGAGATCCTCTGTACAAAATCAATTATTACTTGTTTTACCTCTGTATCATACCAGAGTGATAGGGATTGATCATCATTTGCTTTAAGATTTGTCGTGAGGCAAAATGATAGTAGTATTAAAATTACAAAAAATATTCTAAGGTTGTATTTTAACATACTATGTTTATTCCTTTTTACGAAGTATCTTTCCCTCTCCAAGTACCAGTTTAGGAAAGGAAGCGAGACTAAGCGGATTTTTATCCCAAACAAGCAGGCTTGCTTTCTTGTTTGCTTCTACAGTACCAAATTCATCATCGATACCAAGTATCTGGGCGTTTTTGCGAGTAATAATCCCAATGGCATCTTTCGGATTCATTCCCTGGATAAGGAAAAATTTCAAGCTATCGCGCAGAGAGTAACTTTGTATAACAGGGTGATCGGTCATCAGACCATAAAATGCATTAGATTCCATGAGTAATTTTGCGTTCTGGTAGTATGCATGCTTAAGTTCCACCTTATAGGCAAGGCTCCCCAAAGGTCCATAAACAATGGGAATATCATTCTCACCTAAAATATTGAAAATATTTTTATGGAAGACATCGCCTGTGTGATCAGCTGTAACTTTGAGATTATATTTTTTTACAAGATCAACCAGATACATAATATCATCTTCTTTATGCACGTGTATCTTGGCTGTTTTATTTCCCTGCAATAATTGAAAGAGGGCGTTTTCTGCTGAGGAAAAATTAAGAGAATATTGATCTTTAATTATTTGCTTGTGTTCATCATATTGGGATTTTGTCAATTTTTCATTTTTCAGTTTTTCATCCAGAGCAAGGATCTCCTTCTTCTTTTTTAATTCTGCTTTCCTCTTTTTTATAAGAAGGTCATCCAGCTTTTTTTCCAGGAGAGCGTAAACACCCATTCTGGTATTGGGTCTCTTCCCTTTCCAGCTGGTTGTGGAGCGAGGATTATATCCCAAAGCCATTTTGTAGCCATAATCCTTCATTACTGCTTCACCTCTATGCGCTGCATAATTGCGAATAATTTTTGCTTCCCCTCCAATCAAATTACCACTACCGGGCACGACACAGCTATAAAGAACTCCAAAATCCACAGCATCTTTAAAAGCTCTATCATCAAAATATATACTATTCAGAGGATTATTTGTGGGCAAAATTTGTTCCAGCAGGTCGTTTCCTTCTGCCTCTTCGGAAGGCTCTCCTTCTCTAATCATACCTATATGAGAATGTGCATCTATAAAAGCCGGAGTAACGTAGCCCTCATAATCATACTTTAATTTTTTATCACAAACCTCAACAATTCTTTCGCCTTCGATGATTATTGTTTTATCATCAAATTTATCTTTCCCATCATACAGCACTTTTGCTCTGATGACTAATTGATTGTTGCTCATATTTCCTCCATGATATAGTTGCTAATTTTTACATTAAAAAATAAATATTTTCCTATTTACCCGGACATTGTTTTTCAACTTCAGGGGCAATATTTTTATCAGCGTAGGCTTTTTCAAAATGTTCATTAAACTCTTGGGCTAGTTTTTTAGCTCTTTTTTCGTAAGCTTCTTTATCATCCCAGGTGTTTTGTGGCTGTAAAATCTCAGAGGGAACATCAGGACAGGATTTGGGAAGCTGCAGATGGAATATTTCATCGGTAGTGTATTCCACATTTTCCAATTCCCCATTCAGAGCAGCATTAACCATAGCACGCGTTAGAGTAATATCGATTCTGGAGCCAATACCATAGGGTCCTCCACTCCACCCGGTGTTAATAAGATAAATATTTGTGTTATGTTCCTCTATTTTCTCTCCCAGCATAGAGGCATAAACATGAGGATTTCTGGGCATAAATGGTTCTCCAAAAAAGCGAGAGAAAACAGTAACAGGTTCAGTGATACCGGTTTCCGTTCCGGCCAATTTGCTTGTATATCCCATCAAGAACCAGAGCATGGCCTGTTCGGGTTTTAGTTTTGCAACCGGAGGCAAAACCGCATTAGCATCTGCAGTAAGAAACAGAATAGTTTTTGGGGAACTGGATTTAGAAGAGTTCTTGATATTACTTAAGAATGTAAGGGGATAAGAACCGCGAGAATTTGGTGTAAGCCTCTCGTCATCAGGATCGAATTTACCATCTGGATACATCATGCAGTTTTCAATGATGGCTCCATGTTCCAGATAGTTAGCATCATGGAAAACAGCATGAAAGATCTCAGGTTCTTTTTTTTCACTCAGATTAATCAATTTTGCATAACAGCCATTTTCAAAATTGGCGATCCCATTTTCACTCCAACCATGTTCATCATCACCGAGTAAAGCTCTACGCGGATCAGCAGACAGCGTGGTCTTACCAGTACCAGACAAACCCAGGAGCAAAGCGCTGTCTCCATTGTCACCTTCATTAGCAGAACAATGCAAAGGAAGAATCCCTTCTGCGGGAAGATAGTAATTCATAACCGTGAACATAAGCTTTTTTACACTGCCACAGTAGGCAGATCCATAAACAATACCGATTCTGTTATCAAAATCCATAGCAACAGCCATATTTGAAGTTCCACCATTAGATAATTTCCTGAGCAATCCTTCATATTTTTCTCTATTCAGCTTGTCATAAGGAAGTGCAATGAGGGTGAAAGGCTTTTGGGCAAAAACGCTTTTAGCGATATCATTCGGTACAGGACGAAACATATTATCCGTAAAAAGAGCACTAGTAGCAAAATCAGTAATCGTTTTCGTGGGCAGTGCATAATCGGAGTCTGCTCCAATAACTCTGTTAGTGACAAATAATTCTTTTTTTTCTTGTAAAGTGTTAATAGCATCTTCAAATATCATATTGAAAGTGCCCGGTTCCAGGGGAATATTGTTAGGAGAATTCCAATCTATGGTGCCAGCACTCTGTTTGTGTTTTACAATTAGAGTGTCCTTGGGACTTCTACCTGTTGATTCAACCGGGGTCCAGGTAGCGAGAGCTCCATTTGCCGAGACCAGAGATTCGCCTTTATCGACAACCTTTTGAATCATTGATTTTCTATTTAGATCCTCGTGGATATTTGTATGTGTTTTTAAAAGATTATCAATAGACGCATAGAATTTCATTGCTTCTCCTATCAAATTTTTGGTTAAAAAATTGTAATATTTTTATTGTGTCAACTATTGTAAACAGGATGTCGAATCACCTGCTCCTTATTTTTCTCGACCAGGAAAAATTTATCATTATTAAAATATCTCCAGACTTCTGAGATGAAACTTTTTGTGGAAATGATATTGGAA
>LSCK01000058.1 GCA_001577135.1 Cloacimonetes bacterium TCS60
GATGACATCTCACTTCTGACAATCGATAAAGATATCAAGCCAGGGAGTGAAATCGGTTAGCTCAAATTTCTGATGAAAATCAAAATATTATCTTTGCTCCTTTGCATAATCTTATTCCCCCTTTTTCTTGAAGCAGCTGAAATTTATGACGACCAATTATTAGCAGAAATAGAAATTATACCTAATGCTGAATCGGTGCATCTAAAAACACCAGGATCTCTTACTATACAAGAAGCTAATTCACCTTTCCAAATAAAGTTTAATAATCCTGACCTTATCATCGAATTATACCAAAAGATAAATGTTAAACCTGTTTGGAGAGTCGGGATTAAAGAGGTAGAATCATTGCAGGAAGCTAAAGAATTCATAAATAAATTTCCAGAAACCACCTATACAAAAGAGCACGAGCTTAAATTTTACAAGGGAGCAGTTTTTCAAAAAAATAGCTTCAATATTTATAAGATAAAAAAATATTCTTCTTACAAAGCTGCAAAAAATGATTCTGATATTGATAACTGGATTGAAGAAGATTTCGTCTATGAAAATTCTGAAATTTATATTTTTGATCAGAATACAGGAGAAGATTTTTACATCAGTGCACCAATAAAATTAACTTCGAGTGCGCACATAACGGTTTTTGATGTACCTAAATATGATTTTTGGAATCCTAAAAATTATGTAACGAGAACCTATTATGAAAAAATGCAGTTAAAGTTGAGCCAGATTGGTAAGATGAATTTGATTTCCGTAGTGGAGTTAGAAAAATATGTTGCAGGTGTTCTCCCACATGAAATTGGTCTCAACGTTCCCATGGAAACTATGCGAGCCCAAGCCATAGCTGCTCGTTCAGAAGCCTTGTTCAAAATTATTCACCAGGTACATAAGCAGGATGGTTTTGATCTCTGTGCCAGTGTTCATTGTCAGGTTTATTCGGGAATCTCAGACGTATCACCAGTTATAAAAAAAGCAGTAAGATCAACTGATTATGAGATAGGCATCTATAACGATAAAATTATAAATGCTGTTTACTCGACAAATTGTGGTGGAATGACTGTTAGTTCAAAAGCGGCTTGGGGTGGAACTGAAGTACCATACTTGGTTCCCCAATATGATGCAAAATATGGCAGAACAAAAAATTTAGAGCAGCAATCAAGTGCGAGGAATTGGCTGCGAAAAGATCTGGACGTTTTTTGCAACACTAGTGAAAAGGGAGGTTGGAAGAGTAGAACTTACCGTTGGTTAAAAGAATATTCCATTCCTGAATTCGAAAATTTGATGAATAAAACAACAGATTTTGGTAATTTCGTCGATATAGATGTTTTAGAAAGAGGTAAATCGGGGAGAGTTTCTAAGCTGCAAATAGAGGGCTCTAATTCTGAACTGGTTCTCGATGACCGGTTAAGAATAAGACAATTATTAGGAGGACTTCGTTCAACTTTTTTTCTTGTTCTTGTCGATGAAACTATCCGCTTTTTGGGTAAAGGTAGCGGACATGGTGTTGGGATGTGCCAAATGGGTGCAATAGAGATGGGGCACCAAAATTACTCTGCTGAAGAAATTCTCAAACACTATTTCACCGGCATTAAGATAAAAAAAATAAATCTAAGGTGAGCTGCTGTGAAAAAATTTTTTATTAAAACCTACGGTTGTCAGATGAATGTAAATGATAGTGAAATCGTCAGTTCAATCTTAGTAAAGGCTGGCTTTGAAAGAGTTGGGAAAATGGACTCTGCAGATATCATACTTTTTAATAGTTGCAGTGTACGTGAACATGCGGAGGAGAGGGTTAGAGGCAGGATTACCCAGGAAGGGTCACGGAAAAATTCGAGCAATTTCCCTATTATTGGTTTGTTGGGCTGTGTGGCTCAAAGAAATGGAAATTCTCTCCTGCAAGAAATTGATGCACTTGATTTTACTTTGGGAACAGATCAGTATAGGAAGTTACCCGATATTATTAACAAGGTTATTAACAACAAAGATGAATACGGGTTTGATCAACAAAACTCCTCTGAGATTTATGAGGATATAAAACCACTTAGAAATACAAGTGTTAATGCATTTGTTACAATTATGCGCGGGTGTGATAATTTTTGTACCTATTGTATCGTTCCTTATGTTAGAGGTAGAGAACGCTCGAGGAGCATCGATAAAATTTTAACTGAAGTGAGAAGAGCTGGTCAAAACGGCTATAAAGATGTAACTTTACTGGGGCAGAATGTAAATTCTTATAATTATAAAGATTATGATTTTGCCAGTTTACTCAAAAAAGCAGCAAGCATTGATACGATTAGAAGGTTGAGATTTATTACATCTCACCCCAAGGATATCTCGGGTGAAGTTATTGCTACTATGGCAGAAGAAGACCGCATTTGTGAAAGCATACATTTACCCTTGCAATCTGCTTCTAATAAAATTTTAAAAAAAATGAATCGTAAATATAATTATGAAAAGTATTTTGATATCATTTCAGAATTACGAACAGCTATACCAGATATTGCTATTACTACAGACGTTATGGTTGGATTTCCCGGCGAAACGGAAGCAGATTTTCTGGAAACTTATAATGCTCTGAAAAATATAAAATTCGATTATAGTTTTACTTTTAAGTACTCTCCAAGACCAGGTACTAAAGCCGTAGAATATTCTGATCAGATACCGGAAAATATTCGCTTAGACAGATTACAAAAATTAATCGATTTACAAACAGTAATAACCGAGCAAAAGTATCAAGATTTGGTTGGAATTCAAACCACAGTTTACGTAGAGCAAGTTAGTAGGAAAGATAGTAAAGAGCTTTCTGGAAGAACGCGAGATAATAAAATAGCTGTTTTTCCAGGGAAAAAGGAGCTAATCGGTTCATTTGTGGAGATAAAAGTTACTGATGCTGTCGGTTGGACATTAAGAGGTAAACAAATTAAGTGAGGTTTTATGGAAAAAGTTAAAGTCGTAATAATTGGCGCCGGTATAATTGGGCTCGCCATAGCAGAAAAGTTATCAACCAAATATAACGATGTTATTGTAGTGGAAAAAGAGGAATCTTTTGGACGGCATACATCAAGCAGAAACAGTGAAGTAATCCATTCAGGTCTTTATTATCCTGGCGGCAGCCTGAGAGCTAAGCTGTGTATCAGAGGGAATGAATTATTATACAAATTCTTAGAAAAACATAACATACCCTACAACAATTGTGGCAAATTGATTGTAGCTACTACGCCCGAGGAAAAGCCACTCCTAAAAGAACTACAGGGAAAGGCAATTCAGAATAATGTGGAGGGATTGGAAATAATTTCCAAAAGCAGGGTACGTGATCTGGAACCGGAAATAAAGTCAGAAGGCGCTCTTTACGTTCCCTCAACTGGGATTATGGATTCACACAAGTGCATGAAAAAGCTAGAGTTTTTAGCTAAGGAAAATGGTGCTATGCTCTCCTATGCAACAGAAGTAAATAAAATTGAAAAGGATTCTGATGGCTATGTCGTTTCATTCAAAGGAGACGATTTTAAAATCAAAAGCGAAATTTTGATCAATTCCGCTGGTCTCTGGAGTGATAAAGTGGCAGAAATGATTGGGATCAATATAAAAGAAAATGATTACGAACTATCCTTTTGCAAAGGTGAGTATTATAAAACTACCCGTTATAAGGATATGCAACATTTGGTGTATCCTGTACCAACGAATATATCTCTTGGTATTCATATCCGCCTTAATCTTAATGGCGAGATCTCATTCGGTCCTAACGCTTATTACGTAGATGAACTGAATTATAAGATGGATGAAAGATATAAAAAGGATTTTCATGATTCAATTAATAATTATCTGGATATATCAATGGATGATTTACATCTGGATGATTGTGGGATTCGTTCCAAACTACAGAAGGAGGATGAGCCGGTAAGGGACTTTGTGATAAAAAATGAAAAAAAATTAGGATTTCCCAATTTCATTAACCTGGTAGGTATTGATTCTCCTGGATTAACTTCTTGCCTGTCAATTGCAGAATACGTTGAGGGTTTGATAGAATGATGTTCATTATCTTGACACGTTTTACCATTCGTAACATTAAGGCAAAAAATTAGTTATTTGAATTTAATATGAATCATTTAATAATATTTTTATCGACCTTGTTGTTTGTATATCTTCTTACATTTATTATAAGGAAGTTAGCAGCCAAATGGAATTTTGTTGATAAACCCGAAGAGAGAAAATTTCACACAGAGCCTACAGCGTTAATGGGAGGTTTGGGTGTTTTGGTTGGTATTTTCTGGGGAGTAGGGATTGCGTTTATTGTTTGCAAAGCTCTACTGCCGGAATTGAACTCTGGCATCTCATATTTACTCGGCTTACTTCTTGTCAGTATGCTAGGATTATATGATGATAGGTATGGAATGAAGCCCCCCCAAAAATTTATAATCCAAGCAGTAGTTGCCCTGATTTTTATTATTGGATCGGGACTTCAAGGAGTTTTGTATAATCCTTTCATTACGCTACCTATATTTTTATTATGGATGGTAGGGCTGATGAATGCTTTGAATTTTCTTGATAATATGGATGGAATTTCTGCCGGGATCGCTGCAATTTTAAGCCTGGCATTTTTTAGCGTGGGTATTGCAACCGGGAATCATTTTCTTTCACTTTTTGCAATTATTTTTATCGCAGCTTGTATTGGCTTTCTCATTCACAATTTTCATCCTGCTAAAATATTTTTAGGCGACGCCGGTAGTATGCTCATCGGTTATACTCTGGCTGTGTTTGGCATTGTCGTTGTAAAGCAAATAATTATTAGTAGCAAAGGAATTATTGATTTTAATACATTGTTGCCCGTGTTAGTTCTCTCTTACGCTATTTTTGATATTTCACTCGTAAGTCTTACCAGACACAGAGACGACAGATATGTTTTTGAAGGCGGAAAAGATCACTCTACCCATCGTATCGGTAATGCAACTGGTTCTGTAAGAGTAACTGCAATAATGGTTTATCTGATCAATATTGTTGTAGTTCTCGCCTCCCTAATTATTTACAAAACAGGAAATCCCTACCTAACTCTAATTGTAACTGTTATTTTTGCTGGCTCATTCCTTTTTTTTGGAGATAAATTGGATAAAATACCAATTGTGATTACCCAAAATCAATTGAAGGATAAGGCTAGTGAATAGACTATGATT
>LSCK01000059.1 GCA_001577135.1 Cloacimonetes bacterium TCS60
GCTATCAAACTTGAATTTGGAACCTTAAAAAAAAGCCGAACACCAAAAACGGTATTCGGCTTTAAGGAATTTCAACTTATTGTTATTAATCTTTCACACATTCATCAAATGATTTATGTGTAGCAAATCTACTAAGGTGTAATCTGCCGAAGAAAGAATCAACAAAGGAATAAATAGCGGGAATTACAAGAAGAGTTAGTAGAGTAGCAAAAGCTAGTCCGAAAGCTATACTTACTGCCATGGGTTTCCACATCTTGATATCAGCTGAAGTTGATAAAATTATTGGCATAAAACCAGCTATTGTTGTGAAAGTTGTCATCAGAATGGGTCTAAGTCTAACCGAACCGGCATTCAATAATGAATTCCACCTGTCTGTCCCTTTCGCTCTTTCTTCATTGATAAAATCAACCAAAATAAGCGAATCGTTTACCACAATTCCTGCTAGCGCTACCACGGCTATTAAAGTATTAAATGAGAATGGGAGATTAGTAATCATTAATCCGAAGATCACACCGATAGCCGTAAAAGGGATTGTAACCATCACCACCAGCGGTTGCACATAAGAACCAAACTGCGTAGCAAGTATAGCTAAAATTATCAAAACAGCTATCAAAAAAGCAATGTACAGTGAATTATAACTTTTCCGCTGCTCTTCGGCTTGACCGCCGTATTCGATTTGATAACCAGGGAATTTTTGTGAGAAATTTGCCAGTTTTCCTTGGATTCCTCTTAATTTATTACCCTGTAGCAAACTTGTAACTTCATTTGGACTTCTCATTTGGGTTTTTCCATCCTTAGTAAATGTAGTAACATTACCCGTTATTGCTACAGATCGCTTTGCATCTCTATGCACTATTTCAGAATAACCGGAAGTTACTACAAAATCTACTACCTCTTTTAGAGCAATTTTTTTTCCGTATTTTGTTGGTATCTTGAGATTCTCCAAATCACTGACTTCATCAATCTGATCCTCTTTTGCCCTGACAACAATATTCCATTCATCTAGTTCTCCACCACGATATTTAGAGACAGTTCTTCCGTAGGAGGCAGTATTTACCAGGGATGATATCTGTTGTACAGTCAAACCGTAAATTCCCAATTTATCATTATCTGGTATAATTTGTATTTCATCCTTTCCCTCAGAAAGAGTTGTTTCGATATCAGCTGTTCCAGGAATATTTTCTATCACGGAAACAACATATTTACTGATTTCCTCCAGTTTTTTTAGATTATCACCATTAATTCTCAACTCAATGTCTTCACCAGTGGGTGGACCACCCCGACCTTCTAAAAATTTATAAGTGTATAAACCGGGTAAATCCTTGAGAAATGAACGGATACTTCCCTTAATTTCCGAAAGTTCATATTTCATATCATCCGCATCTACAAAATCAATTTTAATTTCCGCATTGGAAGTTGCAGTTTTTCTTCTATGGTTCTCTGTGAATTCTCCCACAGTAGTCACAACCGCTTCGATATCCTCTTTTTGTTTTAAATTAGAGATATAATTTTCAATTTTTTCTGTAACTTCATTTGTTCTATCCAGGCTTGTTCCAGTAGCAGTTTGCAGGTTAATTTTGACAGTTTTTGGAACTCTATCCGGGAAGAATTGGAAACGGACCAGGCCCATGCCCAAGGAAGCAATGGATAGTACGAACAGTATTATTACGGTTCCAACAGTTAGCCAGCGATAACGCAATGTCCTTTTAGCAATTTTCCTATACTTATCAACTAACCAATCATGAAGTTTATGGGGTTTTTCTTGTAAACTTTTCATGCTTTTCTTACCAAATTCTGCAATATGGGATGGTAAGATTACCAGACATTCAAATAGAGAGCCGAAAAGAGCTATTGCTACAACTTGTGGGAACACTTTCATGAACTCCCCCATCTGTCCCTTCATCAGCAGCATGGGCAAGAAAGCTGCTACAGTGGTTGTAACAGCAGCAACTACCGGCCACATGATTCGTTCTGCTCCTTTAACAGCTGCTTCTTTTCTGCCCATTCCTTGTTCTCTGTATCTGTGCACATTTTCCAGAACAATAATGGCATCATCCACAACCATACCTGTGACAAGAATGAGTGCAAATAGACTTAGCATATTAAGTGTGATTCCAAACCAATTCATTATGATGAATGACAAAAGAAATGTAAATGGTATGCCCCAGGCAGCAAAAAGAGCATTTCTCCAACCCAGGAAAATAAATAAAACGATAAACACAAGGATCACACCTATCAATCCATTATTTCCCAGAGTATTCAAGCTGTTTTTTACTTTAATGGAACCATCATTACGAATTTCCATTTGTAATCCTGGTGCTCTTTTCTTAAATTGCTCAACATTGTGACGGATATTATCCATCACTTTAACAATGTTGCCCTCTTCTTTCTTATATATGTTTAGATTGACGGCCTGGATTCCATTCAGTTTTCCAATAGTCTTCCTTTCCTCCAGAGTGTCACGAACTGTTGCTACATCCTGTACTCTCAGAACTTTTCCATTTTCATCCGTCTTGACCACTAAGTCTTGAATTTCTGCTACATCGTTGAATTCCCCTACTGTTCTAATCAACATCTCTACTTTACCATTTTTAATATCTCCACCGGGATAATTCACATTCCTCAAGGCTATTGCATTTTTTATGTCATCTAGAGTTAGATTGTACTCACTTAGTTTATTGATGTTGCCTTCCACCCAGATTTCACGGTCTCTAGTTCCTACAATATCCACTTTTGATACATGCTCTACATCCATAACTTCTGTTTTGAAATCTTCTGCTAATTCGCGGATAGAATTTGCTGAAAAATCTCCTCCCAGTGTAACAGTACACATCTCATTTACTTCTCTCATATTCAATTTTATGAGTACGGGATCTGCGGCTTCTTCAGGCAAGCCGGTTACTTTATCCATCTCCGTATTGAGATCATCCCAGGCTTGTTGAATATCCGCCGAGGATAACATCTGAACATAAATAGTTGCTACACCCTCTTTAGCAGTAGATTGAATGTAGTCCAAATCGTCCAGGTCCTGAATTTCGTCTTCTATTTTTTTTACAATTGTTTGCTCAATATCCGCTGGAGCAACACCGCGATAACTCACCATTATATAGAAAGCACCAAAGTCAATTTCGGGCATCTCCTCTTTGGGCATACTGCTTAATGTATAAATACCATAAATAAAGACAGCAAGCATAATCATATTAACAAGAACATTATTTTTTACTGATAATTTAGGTAACGACATACAAACTCCTGATTTCTCTATTTGTACTTAATTATAATTTATCTTTAATATTTACAGGGCTACCATCCCTTAAACCTTCTATTCCCTCCACAACTAATAGATCACCAACATTCAGACCATTTTTTACAATCACTCCCTGACCGACTTTTTTTCCCAGATCGACTAATTTTTCCTGAGCAACATTGTCCTTGGAAACTATATAAACAAATCGATCATCGTAGCGTTCTTTAACATTATTTATTGAGGTATAAATGACCTCTTTAAAAGTTTTACTGAGGATATATCCTTTTACCACCATGCCCGGATAAAGATCTCCTTTGGGGTTATCCAGTTCGATTTCTACAGGATAATTAGCTGTTTGAGCCGAGGGCTTGATGCCAACACCAGTAATCCTTCCTTTACATTGACGCTCAAGATTTTGAACGGTTAATTGGACACAATCACCTTTCCTGACTTTAGTAATATCACTTTCTCCAACTCCTGTTTTAATCATTAACTTTCTGGAGTTAACTAAGGAACAGATAGGTTGTCCTGCTGCAATCATTTCACCTTTTTCAATATTCAACTGAGTGATATAACCAGAGACGGGGGCGGTAAAAATGGAATTTTCCAGAGTCAGTTGTGATCTTTTCAGGTTCGCTTTAGCAGCTTCTAATTGAGCTTTAGCATTTTTTATATTAGCTTTTGCCTGTAAATATTCATTTTTGGATATACTTTTTTCTGCGTATAATCTTTTAGAACTTTTCAAATTCATGCTAGCGGTTTCAAAAGTTGATTCAGCTGCCAGGAGACTGGCTTCTGCTTGAGATAAATTGTTTTTATATTGTTCACTATCGATACTACCTATCGATTCACCTGCATTAACCCAATCACCAAGATTTTT
>LSCK01000006.1 GCA_001577135.1 Cloacimonetes bacterium TCS60
GTATCATAGAATCAAGAAATCAAAGTATTTCAATCAAAAATGGGGAAAATGAGCAGTTGGATAATTCCACTACACTCGGCTTTGGCATCAGAGTTATAGTAAACGGAGCCTGGGGCTTTGCCTCTAGTTCTGATCTCTGCTCTTCAGAAGTGAAAAGAGTAAGTAAAAGAGCGGCTGAGGTTGCCAAAGCTTCAGCAAAAGTTAGGAAAGGAAGTGTTAAACTGGCTCCGGAACCTGTGCATAATGATATCTGGACTTCACCCTATCTTGTAGATCCCTTCCAGGTTCCTATGGATGAAAAACTCTCCTTGTTGATGGATATTGATAGCATTTTACGCAAAGACGAAAAGATCAAAGTAGCGCGTGCTTTTATGAGTTTTTGGAATGAGCACCAGTGGTTTGCTAGCACAGAGGGTTCATTCATAGAGCAAAATTTACTGAGAAGCGGTTGCGGTTTTTCTGCAACAGCTGTGGAAGGGGATGAAGTACAAACCAGGTCTTACCCGCAATCTCATGGAGGACAACACTCCCAGATGGGCTATGAATTAATTCTGGGTATGCCCCTCAAAGAGAATGCAGAGCGAGTGCGCAAAGAAGCAGTTGCCCTGCTATCTGCTGAAGAATGTCCACAAGGGAAAAAGGATCTGATAATCGGAAGTGGACAGCTAGCATTACAAATACATGAATCGATCGGGCATCCCTCTGAACTGGACAGAGTGATTGGTATGGAAGCTAATTATGCGGGTCGTAGTTTTATTACAACCGACCTCTATCAAGATTTTTATTACGGCTCACCCCTTGTAGATATCGTGGCTGATGCCACAGTGCCGACAGGACTGGCTACTTTTGGTTATGATGATGACGGTGTGCGAGCACAACGCTATCATATTATTCAGAGGGGCTTGTATAAAATGTATCTCACCAACCGTGAATTAGCTCACGTAGTGAATGACCCTCGCAGCAGAGGGTGCAACCGAGCTGATGGTTTTAATAATATTCCTATGATTAGAATGATAAACATCTCTCTCATGCCCAAACAGGGTAGTTTGGATGATTTAATAGCGGATACAAAGGATGGCTTGTATATCGAGAATAATAAGAGCTGGAGTATTGATCAAAGACGTTTAAATTTTCAATTTACGACTGAGATCGGTTGGATCATCAAAAACGGTAAGAAAACCAAAATGGTAAAAAACCCTACTTATCAGGATATAACACCTCGGTTTTGGCAAAGTTGTGATGCCATCTGCGGTGAGGAAGAATGGCAACTCTGGGGCGTTCCCAACTGCGGCAAGGGACAACCGGGACAAAGAGCTGAAATCTCGCATGGTGCTGCACCTGCTCGTTTTCGTAATGTTACTGTTGGTGTTAATAAATAAATTTACTGGAAAGGGAATAACTTGATTTTGAATAGGAAGATTTTCATTTTATTATTTACATTTTTTTTCATGCTAACAGCGTGCTCTGTTTTTCATAAATATGATTCACAGGAATTGGTGCAAAATTCTCCCGCAAAATATAGAGCTGATATAAAAGAAACATTGGAAGCTGCCGGAGATAACAAAAATGAATTACTGCAAGTTCTTCAACATTACCAAAATGATCCCCAAAAGTTGGAAACAGCCAGCTTCCTTATTGCCAATATGCAGGGTCACAAATTTGTAGAGGTTGGAATTTTTGATTCGCTGGATAATCAAATTAAATACAATGTTCTGGATTATGAAAATTACCATCAAATAGTAGATTTCCTGGATTCTGTAGAAACAGAAAAAGGTGAACTAAAGTGGGACAAAGTTCTGGAAGAGAAAGATGCGGAAACTATTTCTGCTGATTTGCTCATAGAAAATATTGATCTTTCCTGTAAAGCATTTAATACACTTTCCTGGACCAAAGATCTGGGCTGGCAAACATTTCTGGAATTTATTTTACCCTACCGCGGTTCATCCGAACCACTCTCACATTGGAGAGTATATTTTTGGGAAAAGTTTTCTTCGCTTCGGGATACAATTTCGGATCCCTTAACTCTAGCCCATAAAATCAATCAGAAATGTAGAGAGATGTTTACTTTTAAAGATGTTTATTATTTACATCCCACTGATCAGGGTTTGCCCGAAATGCTAGAAACAGGAGCCGGTAGATGTGAAGATATGACAAATTTTACCATTTATGCTATGCGAGCTAATGGCCTGGGTGTAACCAGTGATTATACACCGCATTGGCCCAATAGTAGCAATAACCACGCCTGGAATGCCATAATTTTGGAAAAGGATAAAGCTATTCCGTTCATGGGCGCAGAAGCAGATCCCGGTAAATATTCCCTGGGTCATCCAGTGGCAAAAGTCTATCGTAAATTATTTTTTAAGGAGGAAAACACTCTCGCTGAAAAATTAAAAGATGATGAAAAAGCACCTCCCTGGTTAGGTGGGAAGAATTTCCGAGATGTTACCACCTCCTATACGGAAACAGCAGATGTGGCCATAAATTCGTTAAATCCGCAGAATTACTTTGCTTACCTGGCAGTTTTTAATTCAAATAGCTGGCAGGCGATTGATTGGGCTGGAATTGATTCTACAGGTGTTGCAAAATTTAGCGATATGGGAACCGGAATAAATTATCTCCCCATGTATTATCTGGAAAGCGATTCCCTAACCGATGATGAAGGAAAGCCAAAATGGGAATTGATTCCCGCTTCCAATCCCATATTGTTGTCCAAAGAGAAAAAAGTTCACACCTTTGCAAACGACAGTTTAAAATTTAGAGAGACCTTCAAAAATGATTTTGTTTTAAAAGAAATTCCCGCTGGACTAAAAATTGAATCCGGAAAACAATTCCAGCTTTTAGTTTGGACGAACAATGAGTGGCATACTATGCTGGATACAACTGCTATAACTGATTCACTGAAACTGGATCGTTATTACAAAAATTCCCTGTATAAACTACAACATGATCCTGAAGATGATGAAAAAATTAAAGTTTTTACTATACAAAAAGACAGTTTGCTCACATGGTAAGTTTTTACAATTTTTGATGAAGTAATTTTTTGCAAGAATATCCATGAAATATGATTTCGATAAAATAGTAGATAGAAATAATACTAATAGCTTCAAATGGGGTAAAACCAAAGAGTTCCTGGGTGCTGGTGATGCCATACCTCTCTGGGTGGCAGATATGGACCTGGAATGTTCAGAAAAAGTTGTCCAGGCAATAAAACAGAGGTTGGAGCATAAAATATTCGGCTATTCCTACAGACCAGATTCTTTCTATCAAGCAATAATCGATTGGAATAAAAAACGCTTTAACTGGATTATAAAAAAGGAATGGATTCTCAATACCCCCGGCGTTGTTACAGCTATATCAATTGCCTTACAAGCATTTTCAAAAAAGGATGATAAAATACTCATCCAGCCTCCTGTTTATGGACCATTTGCAAAAGTTGTAGAACTCAATGAGCGAAAATTATTAAAGAATGAACTTATTTTACGGGATAATAGATATTATATAGATTTCGCAGATCTTGAGGAAAAATTAGCTCAGGGTGTAAAAATAATGATTCTTTGCAGTCCGCACAATCCAGTGGGTAGAGTCTGGATAAAAGATGAATTGCGAAGGATAGGGGAACTGGCTGAAAAATATAATGTTTTAATTGTTTCTGATGAAATCCATTATGACATCGTTCTCTCAAATGTTACTCATTATCCTATCGCCAAACTATCCCCGGCTTTTGCAGCAAGAGCCATCACCCTAACTGCTCCCAGTAAAACCTTTAATCTGGCAGGTTTTAAAATGGCAAATATTATAATTTCTAATGATGAGATATGTAAAAAATTCAAAAAGGGAATAAATAAATTGCATCTATTTAACAGTACGACCCTGGGTGTTGTAGCAGAAGAGGCAGCATATAGATACGGAGAGGAATGGCTGGATC
>LSCK01000060.1 GCA_001577135.1 Cloacimonetes bacterium TCS60
GGGAAACAGTATGGTCGAATGTAATGGCTTGTTGATTGTGAGTTTCCTCCCAGTGGTTAGTATATCTCAAAGCATATCTGCCTAAATAAGAAAAAGGTAACCATTGTGAACGATCGCCACGAGTGGCAACGGTGAAGCGCATTTTGGGACTAAGAGCAAATTTCATTTTTAAATTAGCTTGGTAATTGTTACTAAATCTGTTGCCTACGTCAAAACCTGCTACCTGTTCCCGTTCACCTTTTACGCCATTAATAGTTTCAATTTGGTCAGGTTCCTGATCTTCTAAATAGTCCCATAGAATATTATTTTCATCAATGGTATAATAATCTCCATAACGTCCATCAGACCAGTCACCTGTTACGTTAAAGAAAAAAGTGTATTTATTTCTTTGCTTCTGTGAACCTCCGGGGAAAATTGGACCTCCGAAGGAAAACTTTGCTTCATCAGCATTATCGTTTTTCACACCAAAAAGATGATCTGATCTAAATTTTAATTTGCCTGAATATTGAGGTCCACCGGATTTGGTCACCAGATTGATAATAGCAGACTGAGCATTACCGAATTCTGCAGTGAAACCACCGGTAGAAATATTCATATCAGATACAGCTTCCATATCAAGGTCCATTCCAAATCCGTTATCCACCGGGTTCGAGACTGACATACCATCGATTGTGTAAACGACTTCATTGGATCTCCCACCACGTATATGCATATTCTGACCAGAGCCTACAGCACCAGCGGTAACAGCAACCACATCTTCAATGTTTTCCACTGCCATATTTTCCATGGTTTCTGACGTAACAATATCTTCAGAGCCTGTAATATCTTGTTTAACTAAATTCTTGCCTTCAGATTTTACCGTGATACCTTCAATTTCGGTATCTGTTTGTATAAGTTCAAAATTTAAAGTAGTGGTCAAGCCAAGGTTAACAACAACACCGGTTTGAGTTACAGACTGATACCCCATCAGTTGGGCACGAATATCATATTTTCCGGGAGGTACATTTATAATTATAAAACGGCCATTACCATCACATGCTGCGCCCATTTGCTCGTTAACGATGATCACATTTGCACCGGGAACTGGTTCTCCTGTTTCTTTATTGGTCACTCTTCCTGCGATTTTACCAGTAGTGGCTCCATTAAGAAAAGATGTGCCAACAATTAGGAACAGCACTCCAAAGAATATAAAATATCGAATCTTACTCATGGTTTCTCCCTTCCTAAAATATTTTAGGAATAATTTATTAAAATTCTATTTGAACGTTGAGAGTTCTCTCTTAATAAAATTATGTCAACTTTTTTATGAATAAAAAATATTTTTTCTTAAAGATTCAATTTCTTTTTCATGCTTTTGTAACTTTTTTTGATAAACTGTTGTTTCAAAATCTGACAAACCAGCCGGCACTATATCCTTTATTGCAAAATCTTTCATAAAATTCTCTTTCAATATGCTGGCGAAATGTGCAAAACTAATCTGTTTGTGAAGCAATTCGTTGATAAAAATTGTTTTTTTTGCTAAATACTTTTTCATTACTTTTCTTTTTGTTTCACTATCGATAGGTAACAATTCTGCCATTTTTTCCTGATTGTTGTTCAGAAGAATAGAACCATGCTGTAGAAAGGCGTCATTTTTTCTTACCTGAGCACTTCCCACTATTTTTTTTCCATCGGAATTGATTTCGTATTTAGAGGAGCTAGAAAAACAAGGATCTCGCCACTTATCAGTGTTAGAATTATTTTGCACACTCTCCGACATTGTTGCATCTATTCCTACTTCTTGCAGAGTGTGCAAAATTGGATAGGCAATCTTTTTGTAAACATCCAGAATTGATCCAGCAAATTGTCCTTCATTTTTAGCAATGACAGCATATGTAACTTCGTCATAGTGGAGCACAGCCCTGCCTCCTGTTGGTCTGCGCACAAAAGCGAAATTGTTTTTAGCTACCCGTGATAGATCTATGTGATTATTTGGATTCTGATGATAACCAAAAGATACTGTGGGAGATTCCCAATCATATATTCTAATTGTATTAGGAGAACTGCCTTGAGCCACACCAGACAAGATTGCGGAGTCCATTGCCATATTTTGGGCAGCTGGCATCTTGCCAGAAACAATTACACGCCAACTATTCTCTATGCCATAACACACTTAATATTTTCCTTTAAAAACTAAATTTGAGTCAGTGATTTTAATTTCTCATACCTTTTATCAATAACTTCTCTTGATATATGCGCAACTTTATGAATACTAAAATCCTCGATATTATAGGAAGATAAAACGGTTCCATATACTAATGCCTGTTTAAGAGTTTTTTTATCGATTTTGTCCTGGTTAGCGAGATAACCCATAAAACCACCGGCAAAACAATCCCCTGCCCCAGTAGTATCTTTTACTGCTACAGTAGGAAAAATAGGTGTAAAAAACATCAAATCCACTCCATAAATAAAAGCACCACTTTCACCCTGTTTTACCACCACATATTTTGGCCCCAAATTGACTGCTTCCCGAGCAGCTTTGAGTAAGTTTTTTTCTTCGGTGAGCATTTTTAACTCATCTTTGTTGATAAAAAGCAAATCTATCTTTTGCAAGAGACTTCTTAACTCATCGTTCTTTGATTCAATCCAGAGGTTCATGGTGTCGGCAGCGACCAGATGAGAGCTATCTATATTGCTCAACACTTCTAATTGGACAACTGGATCAATATTACCAAGATAAATATATTGGTCATTTCGAAATCTTGGGAGAATCTGTGGGGAGAATGATTCAAACACATTGAGTTGAGTATCCAGGGTAATTGCTTCATTCAGGTCATCATACCGAGCAGACCAGCGGAATGTTTTCCCTGGTGCTACTTCCAAACCTGTTACGTCCACATCCTTATTCTCAAATACCTCCACATATTTAGCAGGGAAATCCTCACCCACAACACCTACAATTGCGATCTCGTCACAAAGATAACTGGCCGCAATAGAAGTATAAGTAGCAGAACCACCCAGTGCTTCCTCAACGCTACCATGTTCATTCTTTACTGTATCTAGACCTATGGAACCACATATTAACAAGCTCATCTATTTCTCCTTTATTATCACCTGAGAGGACTCCTGGTTACTCCCTGTTATGAGATCGAAAAAGCGGTCAATTCCACCGGTGGAAAAAAAGTGGATCAAAAATATCAAAGCAATGAGTAGAAAAATACGTAGAATTAATTTCACAATGGAAGTTGCATCTTTATTTCGTCTATTTCGACGGCGTTTATACTCTTCACCAAATTCACTCTTTTTCATGTTTACCTTAATGAGTTTAGACCCTTTTCAAACAGCTTTATTCCCTTCTTAATATTCTTCATAGAGGTAGCATAAGAAAATCTAACATATCCTTCTGCACCGAAGGCAGAGCCGGGTACTAAAGCTATATGAAAATTTTTCAAGAGATATTTAGCTAATGCTTCTGAATTTTCTAAACCTGTATTATGAATAAAATATGATATGTCCGGCATGGTATAAAAGGCACCGCCGGGCGTAGCACAACTAACATTATTAATGTCGTTCAGAGCTCTCACCAGAAAATTCCTTCTTTTTTCAAACTCGTTTTTCATTTTTTCAACACTACCATTGTC
>LSCK01000061.1 GCA_001577135.1 Cloacimonetes bacterium TCS60
CTTTTCTGAATAATCATTTGTTCCTTTTTTGAAAAAATCAAAAATGTAATCTATCTCAGGAAATCTCTGCAATAATTCATAATTCAAATACTCATCCAGGTAATTGAAAGCAAAAACAAGATCAGTCTCATTTTCTTTAAATTTTTTCAAAATCATATTTGAGTTAGTGAAGATATCAAATCGGAAGGCAAAGTTGTTTGAAATTTGGGGATATAGAGCAGGAAAGTCGGGAGTTACAATTCCAAATAATCCTATCTTTGTGGAATCGTCTAACTCAATTACAGTATCAGTTACAGTTTTGATAAAAAGGGAGTCAGTTGTTATTTGAACATTCGAAGCAATTGCTCTTTTCGGTCCTTTCAATTTATAAGTAGAATCAGTAGAATTTGAAAATAGATCTGGATTAAAAACAGAAAATGTTAGAGAGGGAGCGGTATCAAATTCCCTATCGCTACTTTCATAAAAAAACAAATCACTTGCCAAATATTTTTCTGTTGCTTCTGTGAAATTTCCTTTTTGTACTGAATCACTCACAAAGGTAATCTCCAGGGTCCCCGCTATTGTCTTCGAAAAAGCTAAACACAGTATAATAGCAGTTAGAAGGAAATATTTAAATATCGAATATAACCTTTGCACTCCAGCCCTCTCTATTTTTCTTGATGCTTAAGTCGTGATAGGTTACAGCTTTAATTTCATTTTTTAATTTGCATACTTCTCCCCTATCGTAAATACACCTGGCTTTTAATGTTGTTTGTGTAAGTTTTTTAAATTCCACATTAAAAAAGCAAAACTCTGACGTATTGATCTTAAAGAGAATTTCTCGTAAAAAGCCCACATATAGCTCTGAGAAATCACTTTCTTTTATGGTAATGTTCAATACATAGCAATTACCGTTCTCAACTTCATGAAGATCAATTTCATAAGCTATTTGGGAAAGTGCAATAGCACTATTTTTTATTAATTCCTTTTTATTTTTCCCAAAGAACTGTACTTGTAAGTCTGCTGTATGATCGAGGATTTGATAATTCATCAGTGGTTAATCAACGCTCACTTACCCTTTTAAGACCCCTAACGGTCTTGTTCGTAGGACTTTTTTAGCTAAACCAGCTGTAGTTGCAGCCATTACAACCTGATTTACGTCTTTGTAAGTATCCGGCGCTTCTTCCACAAGTGTCTTTTGTTTTGCTGAATAACTTACAATTCCTTTGTTCTGCAGTTCATTTTTAACTTGATTGAAGTTAAATCTTCTGCGAGCAGCACTTCGACTCATAACTCTACCCGCTCCATGGCAACAGGAGCCAAAGGATTGCTTCATTGCTTTTTTTGTTCCCAGGAGTAAATAGGAGTGAGTTCCCATATCACCGGGGATTATTACAGGTTGTCCAGAGCGTCTATATTTTTGCGGTAATTCTTCTCTCTTTGGTCCAAAAGAACGGGTTGCTCCTTTTCTATGAAGGCATAATTTAACTGTTTTACCATCGACATCATGCTCTTCCAGTTTTGCAATATTATGACATACATCATAGATTAATTCAAAGCCGAGTTGTTTGGGAGAAATTGAGAGGGTTTTTTCCAGGGATCTGTTAGCTAGACTCATTATTACCTGCCTATTAGCCCAGGCGTAATTAGCAGCTGCCGACATTGCCTGAAAGTAGTCTGAACCAATATTGGATTTAAAAGGTGCGGATGATAATTGTTTGTCCACCAGTTCAAAATCATAATTTTTTTGAATTTTCACCATTCGATGTAAGTAATCATCACAAACTTGATAACCTAAGCCACGCGAGCCCGAATGGATCATAACCACTATCTGATTTTCCTCCAAGTTTAAATCAGATGCAGCTTTTTTATTAAATATTTTATCAATAACACCAATTTCTAGAAAATGATTCCCAGATCCCAGAGAACCCAATTGGTTCAGCCCTCTCTCCTTGGCTCTATTACTGAGTTTTGCGGGATTAGCTTGTTCCATCTTGCCATAATTTTCTGTAGCTTGTATATCCGCAGCATCACCAAAACCATTATTGATTGCCCATTCTGAACCCTGATGCAGTACTTTATCTAACTCCTGTTTATTTAATTTTCTTATGGCATTATGCGACCCTACACCACTGGGTACAGATTGTTGGAAACCAGTTATAATATCTTTAATCCTGGTTTTAACTTCGTTGTATTGTAAATTTGTGCGACAAAAGCGTACACCACAATTAATATCGTAACCAACTCCTCCGGGAGAAATCACCCCTTCTTCCACATCGAAAGCTGCTACACCTCCAATGGGGAAACCATAACCATAGTGAATGTCAGGCATAGCAAGAGAATATTTTTGAATACCTGGTAATGTGGCTACATTAATTATTTGTTTAATAGCATTATCACGATAAATTTGTGATAGCATCGATTTCAGAGCAAAAAAGCGAGCCGGAACCCGCATGTTATCCCGTGCTAATATTTTCCAGGTAGCCGGTCCATCATTTTCAATTATATATTTTCCATATTTCATAATATACCTATTTTAATTAAGAAAAATTAAACTTTAATAACCCTTTTTAGAGTCGTTTCGATCTCATCCGTATCTACGCCCGTATTCACACAGGGACCAAAAGGTCTTATATTCATAATACCAAAAGTGTTAATTGGATAAGCATCCTGAATACCGGAAACAAGATCACGGTAACAAGCGACTGCGAGGATCAATTTTGGCTTTTGTTCAGTAATTATTCGCCGAGCTAAAGTCCCTCCGGTTGCTACAAAAACTTCAACTCCAAAATTATTTGCTATCTCTAATATTTTCCCGATTGTGCACTTGCCACAATTTTTGCAGTTATTTACATCCACTGTAATTCTTATAGAGCAATCAGTATTTTGCAGACAGTGTGGCAGAAGTATAATTACATCATCGGGATTATATCTCGGTTTTAAGGCTCTCACAAGGGAGTCATTGACCTTGATATAAGATTCACCTAAAGCTTCTTTTGAAAATCCCAGGAGTGAACCTAAAAACACTACAATTGGATATACAATTTTAATAAACAGTTTTACAGCAAAATTTGCAATTAAAAAATTTTTTTCAAATATAGAAGTCAGAAGAACTAAAACTGTACCAATTATCAGAATTACAAAAAATATTCTCAGAGTGGAAAGAAGGAAAAATGGTAACGCATCATTAAATTCATGCAATCGTGGAGAAATAAAATACCATAATGCTGTACTTACTGCCATTAACAATACTAATCCAATAACTGATAATAGGAGAAAATGGTATTTTGTTATCTTTTTATTTTTTGGCATTTCCCAATTTTTTATTCTCTACTTTATTACCCAAACTAAATGAAAAAGCAGACATTTTTTGTTTTCCTGCTGGCTTGATCGTTTTTACTAACAGAGGCTTAGTACCAGTTCCAACCAAAAATCCTTTTCCTTTAATAACCGAAAAAATCATACCCGGCTGTGAGTTTTTTTTCTCTGACCAGATTTCAGATTCCAAAATTTTCAGTTTGCGACCATCTAAATACGTAAACGCAGCCGGGTGAGGAG
>LSCK01000062.1 GCA_001577135.1 Cloacimonetes bacterium TCS60
CAATCATTCAATATTCACCTCCCACGATTCCCTCACTGTATATGATCTCTTCCAATTTGGTGGTTATGAAAATCTACGTGGGTTTACTAATAACCAGTTTAGAGCGAAGAAATACTCTCTTCTCACAACTGAATATCGTTATCTTCTCTCTCCCAATTCCAGAGTATTCCTATTCATGGATTATTGTTTATCCGATGCATATAACGCCTTGCTTAGTATTGGTTTTGGCCTTAGATTAAAAACTAAAATTGGTCTATTGAAGATGGATTATGGCATTGGACATCAAGAGGAAGAATGGGCAAATCCCCTGCAAGGTACTATTCACTTTGGTCTGGAAACTGGATTTTAATGTGCTCTCTAACTCTACAAAATTCCCTGTACAAATCGAATTCGATTATACGATTGGTTGTGGCTATTTACTGTAAGATTTGACATAAATTTACCTCTATTCATAAATTTGATTGGACATTTTTTAAAATAAGGAGTAGCGTTGAAACTAGTAAAATTAGAATTGAATGGCTTTAAATCTTTTGTTGATACAACAAAGTTCAGCTTTGCTGATGGTCTCACTGGTATTGTGGGACCTAACGGATGCGGTAAAACAAATATTTCAGATGCAATCCACTGGGTTTTGGGAGAACAAAATCCTCGGAAGCTAAGAGGACAGACCATGAGCGATGTGATTTTCAATGGTTCTGAAACTAGAAATGCTCACAGCTTTAGTGAAGTTTCCATTACCCTGGACAACAACAAAAGGGTTATACCTCTGGATGTAGAGGAAGTAGAAATAAAGCGAAAAGTGACCCGAGATGGGCAAAGTGATTATCTCATCAATGGTCAAGAGTGCCGCCTTAAGGATATTTTGAACCTTTTTTACGACACAGGTATGGGTAGAAGAACCTATTCTTTTATGGAATTAAAGATGATTGATGAATTGCTGGATGAGAGATCTGGCTCTAAAAGATATCTGATTGAGGAAGCTGCTGGAATAATGAAATATAATAAGAGCAAACGTAGATGTGAGAATAAACTCAAATCAGTAGAAAAGGATTTGGTTAGATTGCAGGATATCATTGGAGAAGTCAAACATCAAGTTTACTCGTTACGACATCAGGTGGGTAAGGCAAAACGATATCAAAACCTTAAAAAGAAGATTAATCAGGCAAATATTAAAATTTCCGGGATTAAATATTTTCAGCATGGAGAAAGATTGAATCCCCTAAAAGAAGAATTTGTGGAAATGGAAGAAAAAATCACAAATCTTACAAAGGAAATTTCTGAAGTCACAAAAAAATACAACAAAACCGAACAAGCTCAATTGGAAGCAGAAAAAACATTGAATCAGAAGCAAGCTGCAAGACGTAAAACCGAGAATAAAATAAATGAAGTAGAAAAAAACATCCTGGTAATTAAGGAAAAATTAAATAACAAAAAATCAAATTTAGAACAAAATAAAGATCGCATAGCAGAGTTGAAATCAGAAGAAGATTCCTCACATGAAATTCTCTCTAACGAGAAGGAAAATCTAACCTTGACCCAGGAAAAGCTGCAAAAAGTAAAACAAGAAAAAAAGGAAACGCAAAAATTACTCCAGGAGGAAAGTGATAAGATCACCGCACTTTATTCTGAACTAGAAAAATTAGAGAGTAAAATAAATGAATATGAACATGCAAAAAACACCCTGGTGCAGGAAAAATCAGAACTGGAAACACGGAAAAATTTTCTGGAGGATGAAAAAACAAATCTGCAAGAAAAAGTGAGTGACTATACTACTAAATGTGAAAAGTTTACAGTATTAATTAAAGAACAAATCAGTCATTCAGATGAACAAACAAACCAACATACCGATCAGAAAAACGATCTGCAAACTTTGAAAAGCAAAACTGATGAGCTAAAATCAAAATTTGAAAATTTAGAGTCACAGTTTAATAATAAAAAATTACATATCAAATCACTGGAAAATGAACAAAAACAATTGATCAGTTGGCAAAAAAATCTTTCGGGACAACAAGAAGGAACCAGCAGCTTAATTAAAAAATTATCTCAAAAGCAGAATGATAAAATCTCTTCTCTCCTGGAAAATATTGAAGTTGAATCTGATTATACTACCCTGATCGAACGTACCCTAAAAACCTTTCTTACCTCCGCTTTATGCCCCCAGGGAGATATCGATATTGCCTTAGACATTTTAGAAGAAAGCTCTCTTAATTCACGCATCGTAATTGAAAATGATAAATTTAAAAATTTGCAAACTAACTCAGAAAATTTAGCAGCGGCGACACCCTTAACAGAGATTATCAAAATTAACAACAACAAAATTAATCACAATATATTTCAGAATTTTTATCTTGTATCCTCACGTCAGGATGCCATAAAACTTGCTTTGGAAAACCGTAAAGCGAAGGAAGAATATTTATTTCTCACCTCCAAAGGTGAACTGTTCAGCAGCTATGGCTGGGTAGAAACACATTGGACTGACGAAAATAGTAAAGGCGTCCTGTCTCGCAAAAAGTCTATCAGAGATCTTTCAAAAAAGATCAAAGAAGAAAAAAACAAGTTAGGGAATATTGAAGATGAAAAGAAAAAAATTCATTCTGAACTGAATAAGCATAAAGCTAATCTTGTTTCCTTAGAAAAAAAATTAAAGGATTTAAAAAATGCTGCAGACAAACGTGAAAGACAATTACTCAACCTTAGAATGCAAAAGGAAAACTTCGAGAACCTAAAGCAGGAGAGTGAAGATAAACTTTTCGACTACGAAGATCAAATTGAAACGGTTGACGAAAATATACAAACCCTGGCAAAAGAAATTGAGCATTTGCCGCATCATGATAAAGAAGAGCAAAAGAAAAAACGCAAAATAGTTAACAAAAGAACCGAAACATCTCGCAAAAAACGAAACAGTTTCCAGTCAAACTTGCAAGAGTTGAATATAGAAATCGCTAAGTTGGAGAAGGATATCGGTTTTGTTAAGAAAAACATAAACTCCAGTAAGGAAAAACAGCAGAGCGATGCTCAGTTATTATCAAAATTGCAAGGTACGCTCGAACCTCTGCAAGAAGAGATTACTGAACTTGTGAATAAGAAGGAAGCAGCAGATGATAATCTTGATTCACTGGTAGAAAAACTGGAGTCCGATGTAACAGACACATCCACAGATGACGATAAATATCATTCCTTGCGCAACAAATTGGACAAATTGAAGCTGGAGCTGCAAGAACTTGAATTTAAAAAAGATGTAATCTCAAAAAACAGAAATTCAACCGAGTTAAAAATTCAAGAGATAAAACTCGCAATGGAGCATATACAGGAAGATGTTTTATCCCGTTATCATCACGACTTAACTCATGATGAAGCAGAAGATTATCTTGAATTGGATGATATGGTTTTACATAATAAAATCAAAAAAAGTGAGAAGAAATTGGACAGGATGGGACCAATAAACCTTGCTGCTATTGATGATTACAAAAAGAAGCAGAAGCGTTATAAATTTTTACAAGAACAGCAGCAGGACCTGTTAGAATCTAAGGAAAATTTGAACAAGGCGATAAGCAAATTAAATGATACAGCAGAAACAATGTTTATGAAAACATTCAAATCCATCAATGAAAATTTTGAAGATATCTATCATAAACTTTTTGAAGGTGGAACTGGTAAGTTAAAACTGGAAGAACCCTCCGATCCATTAAATTCGAAAATTGAAATTTATTCTAATCCCAAAGGAAAAAATATTACTAACATCGACCTGATTTCTCGGGGCGAAAAAGCGCTTACTGCTATCGCTTTCCTATTTGCAAATTATTTGGTCAAGCCCAGCCCATTTTGCATTCTGGATGAGATCGATGCTCCCCTTGATGATGCAAATATCAAAAGATTCCTTAAACTGCTAAACAAATTTGCCCAGAATACTCAATTTATCATAATTACACATAATAAAAAAACAATCGAGGATGTTGATTACCTTTATGGAATTACTATGGAAGAAGATGGTGTGTCAAATATTGTTTCAGTAAATCTAGGATAACAACTCATGAAACAAGCCCTCATAGCGAGTTTGTGCGTCATAATAACTTTCACTTTCATCCCTCTATCAATTAAAGCAAAATCAAATCTCACGCAACCAGATAGCATAACCGCTTTGCCAGACTCACTTACCAGTAATAATGACAGCATAATGATTTTTCTTCGGGCAAAATTATT
>LSCK01000063.1 GCA_001577135.1 Cloacimonetes bacterium TCS60
TGGATGCTGATTTGACAGCCTATTTTGACACTATTCCTCATAAGGAATTAATGTTTTTACAGAACTCTTTTAAATTGTACGTAATACAAACGCAAGTTAAATTTGGTTTTTATTTTCTCGTTTTTTTAGAACTTATGAAGTATGGTAAGCTTCTTCCAAATATGAATTGACGATAGTAAAATGAAAGAAGCTACCATGAATATAGAAAGTTTACAACAAGTATTACTTCCCTGCAAATCTGATTGCAACTTTTCTTTGCATGTTGACCGTCTGGAAAATCCGGGACACTATTATTTTTATCTTGGAGTTATTCTTATTGATACAGTTCCCAACGACCGTTCTCATGTATTATATAAACTTCTCTGTGCCCGTTTACGTCTTGCCGGTTTCCGGCTAAAAGGTCTAAGCAAAACTTTTGACTATTGTGAAGAAACAATAAGTAAATGGTCAAAAGTTCTTAGTAGAGGAGATGCAAAAGAAATAGCAAAAGTTTTCGGTTTAGTCTGTAAGGGGAAAATAACCCCGGAAGTGGAATCATATATAAAAAAAAATACATCTATTTCAAAGAAAACAAAATAGGACGTCATCGTCAGAAAATCCTCGCAGAACTGGAAGAATATTTTGATTTACAAGTAACAGGTGAAGCAATACGTCCAATTTTTCGAAAAGCTGATAAACATTATTTTCCTCAAACAATTGATAATTCTGAAAATGAAGTTTCAGAAACCGAAGAAATAATTCCCGAAGAGCAAACTGAAATGTCCGGAATAATTTCCGAATCAACAGTTAATGAAGGAGTTTTAAATCCGAACAGTACTTGCGAAAAAACAGATATCTTTGAGGCTGAAAAACGCAAGTTGCCTTCGGATTCAGAAATAACAGTGAATCCGCAGGTCCTTCCATTAAGCGGAAATAAACCGCCATATGTAGAGAAAATAGTAAATCATCTTGGTTTAATTTTGCTTCTTCCGTTAATCGCCAGTTTAACAGAGAATTTAAGTGTCGGGGCTAATACTTGCCGCCAACTCCTTTCACAGTTTTTGCTTGGAGCATTGAATTTGGAACAGTCAAAAACAGTATCGAAAGTATTTTTTAATATATTTTTCAAAGGAAGCATACTGAAGACTCAGGCATTACGTACAGATGTATACAATTTATCCACACTTGGATTGCGTACAGAGCTTTGCGCTGTGAATATTAAAAAATTCTGTGATCTATCCTGTAAGATATTTTATTACGATCCACATACAAAAAAATATACAGGCATACTTAAAACACTCATAGGTTATTGCGGTTCTCTGCATCAAACAGGTAAAGTACTTATAAGTGATTATATTCACTCACTTGAGGGTAACCCCTGTTTTGTAGAGCATTTCGACAATATGTATGATTTAAGAATACGCTTTCATTTTACAGTTAAGGCATTTAAAAAACTTTATCCATCAGAGTTGCGCAGTGGATTCACCTGGATAATAGACAGGGCAATATATGGAATTGATGCAATGAATGATATTCTCAGAACTGGAGACCATATTATTACCTGGGAGAAAGATTATAAAAAAGACGCATGGAAACCGAAAAACCACAGCAATACTTTTGTCCTGAGAATCCCAAGAAACAACAGTTATGATTTAAAAGAATATTCATGTGAATATCAATGCCTGAAATGGAAGAGAAACTCAGTGTTTAGCAGATATATAGTAAGAGTTACTAAGAAAATCGGCAATAAGAAGAAGCGTACAATTGAAGTATCTGTTTTATCTTCAAACGAAAATATTTCAGCACAGTGCGCAATAACATATATTCTCAGAAGGTGGCTGCAGGAAAATGATTTTGCCTATTTGATAAAACATTACGGAATTGACCAGATTGATTCATATAGAGCTAATGAATATAAAAATCTTGAAAACTCTGAAAGAGAAAATGATTTTCTGATTAAAAGCAGAGAATTCAGAAATCATGAAAAAGAAAAAATGCGTATGAATACTGAACTAAAAAAAGCTCTGTTTGAAAGAGAAAAGAAAATAGATTCATTTGAACGCAGGTTTAATAAAACGCTTAATAACAGAAAAAGTAAACATACTGAAATGAGTAATAACTTGACCGGTATAGATGAAAATGACCAGAAAAAAATAAAAATGATTCTGCGGAAAATAAAACGTTATAGTGAAAAAACCAGGGAAATATCCGAAAAATTGATGTGCGAAAAACAGGTAATAAAAACATATCATGATGACAAAATCCAGGATCTTAAAACTGATATTGCAAATATTGAAGAAATCATGTCAGCAACTGTTAAAAATGAATCAAGGCTTGACGCTCTTATTGAAGGTAAATATTTTAGAATTGATACTGTTGCCAAATCTGTTCTTGATATTTTAAGAATAATTGCCAGAAATGCTTTTTATGAATTACTAACTCAAGATTTTAGGCCTCTGTATGATAATTTAAGAGATGATCATGTTGTCCTGAGAGCTATCATAAAAGCTCCGGGTAAAATAAGAACTCAAAATGGTATACTAATACTTGAACTTTTTCCGGAAGCTGATTTTAATGAAAAAACTGTGAATGTGATAAAAACATTCATCGCTTCATGTGAAATAAAAATTAACACATATTTTAAAGATAAAGCAATGCCTGTTTCTATTTCTGTCAATTTTTAAAAACCGATTTCAACTTGCGCACCACAATGAGGTCTGGAAAAACAGCCGGTTTATAAACCGGCTGTTTTTTTACAGTTTTCTAAATGTTCAATAATTTAATTGTCAGAGTGATGACATTTGCACACCTCCTTTTTTTAAATAAGGGAAGGCAAAAATATAATTACTGTTATTTTCCCAGCAGTATTTAGGTATGAATAAAGGCCTTTCTTTACAGCCCAGCTCATTCAGCTTTGATTTAAGCTGTGCCATCCTTATATAGAGGACATAATATTGTGAAGTAATCTCATGAAAAAATTTATGTTCAATCTGTCTCGGTTCAAAACCTATTGAGAATCCCTTGGAAGTTGAGCTGAGGGTTGACGTTTTTTGTGAACCCTGGTAACCTGCTCGCATATTTAATTCAGCTCCTGCTCCTCCACCCCAGACTTCTGAATCCATATAAATTCCGGCTTTGTAGCTATGTGACTCAGCTTTAATTTCTTTAACCTCTTCACTTACATCAATTGTAGTATTTGGTTGAAGTGTGAAGCTTTTCTTGTCTTTAATATTTAGAGCGTAAGTGGTAACAGCCCAGTCGTATTCAAATTTTTCATCAAAATTCGAATCAAGTATATCTTCCAACGGTATTTCTGTTACAATCAAATCAAACAGGGTATTGCTTGTTCCCGGAAGGGCAAAAAATTTATCCTGCCAGTCTCTAATGCCTTTCACCCACTCCTGTGCTTTTTCTTTTCCCGCGTCAGTAAAATAGAAGCGGTCCAAAGAATTATTAAAATAGAAATATTTATCTTTTAAACTAAGAATAGTTGGATAATAACGTTTTCCCAGGCCGTCCAACACCCGGGAATAATAATTCTTATATATTGAGTCTTCAATTCTTTTACCCGGATCAGATAAATTAACTGACTCTTTGCGCAGCATCATATCAGAGCTAATGATTTTTGTCACCGGTACGGTAAAAGACAGATTATAGCTTTTCCCGCCAAATTTATCAACAAATTTCCATGTATAATCTTCTTTACCCGGGGATTCTGTATTATTATGGATTAAACCATATATTCTTTTTACGTAGGCGGGAGTGTTTCCTGTATAATATGCAAACGCGGCGTTATTTCCTTCCATTAAATCCGGATCAACAGGATATATACTGTTGTCA
>LSCK01000064.1 GCA_001577135.1 Cloacimonetes bacterium TCS60
GCCACCATAGCTCAGGGGTAGAGCAGGGGTTTTGTAAACCTCTGGTCGGGGGTTCGAATCCCTCTGGTGGCTCCATATGTGAAATTAAAAGTGTAAATTTTAAAACTGGTGCGGGGAGATACCCTAGTGGCCAAAGGGAGCAGACTGTAAATCTGCCGGCGAAGCCTACGGAGGTTCGAGTCCTTCTCTCCCCACCATTTTAATGATAATGACCCAAAAGCGGGAATAGCTCAGTTGGCAGAGCATCAGCCTTCCAAGCTGAATGTCGCGAGTTCGAGCCTCGTTTCCCGCTCCATTGCTCATGTAGCTCAGTGGTAGAGCACTTCCTTGGTAAGGAAGAGGTCACCGGTTCAATCCCGGTCATGAGCTCCATAAAAATAATCCCTATTTTAGGAGGATAAATGGCTAAAAAGCATTACGAAAGAACAAAGCCGCATGTTAATGTTGGAACCATCGGTCACATCGACCATGGTAAAACAACTTTGACTGCAGCTATGACCCTTATTCTGTCTAGTAAAGGGCAGGCAGATTATATTGAATTCGATCAGATAGACAATGCTCCTGAAGAAAAAGAAAGAGGTATTACTATCGCTACTGCTCACGTTGAATATGAAAGTGAAAAACGTCACTATGCTCATGTTGATTGCCCTGGTCATGCTGATTATGTTAAAAATATGATAACTGGTGCAGCCCAAATGGATGGCGCTATCCTCGTTGTAAGCGCTGCTGATGGTGTTATGCCACAAACTAGAGAACATATTCTGCTCGCAAAACAGGTTAATGTTCCCTCCGTTGTTGTCTTTGTTAATAAAACCGACCTTGTTGATGATCCAGAATTGATTGAATTAGTTGAACTTGAAGTTAGAGATCTTTTGAATGAATACGATTTTGATGGTGATGATGTTGCAATTGTTAAGGGAAGCGCTCTTGAAGCTCTGAACAACCAAGATGATGAAGAAAAAACCAAACCAATCTATGAATTGATTGATGTCCTTGATGAACATATTCCACTGCCCGAACGTGATACGGACAAACCCTTCCTTATGCCTATTGAAGATATCTTTAGCATCACAGGTCGTGGAACAGTCGTTACCGGCCGAATCGATCGTGGTGTAGTTAAAACCGGCGAAAAAGTAGAACGGGTTGGAATCAGAGAAACACTCGATACGGTTGTTACTGGTGTGGAAATGTTTAGAAAAATTCTGGATGAAGGTCAAGCCGGAGATAACGTTGGCTTGCTTCTGCGTGGAATTTCCAAAGATGACGTTGAACGTGGTATGGTTATTGCTCATCCCGGTAGTATTACTCCTCATAAGAAATTTAAAGGCGAAACCTATATTCTAAAGAAAGAAGAAGGCGGAAGACACAAACCTTTTTTCACTGGTTATAGACCCCAGTTTTATTTCAGAACAACTGATGTTACTGGAACTTTAGAACTTCCGGAAGGCGTTGATATGGTCATGCCTGGTGATAACATCACCATGGAAATTGAATTGATATCTTACATCGCTATGGAAGAGGGTTTAAGATTTGCTATTCGTGAAGGTGGAAGAACAGTCGGTGCTGGTGTTGTTACAGAAATTATTGAATAAGGCTTTGTATGAGAGAATATATCAAGTTGGAATGTAAAGAATGCAAATCTCGTAACTACGTAACTACCAAAAATCGTAGAACTCATCCTAAACGAGTTGAGTTTAATAAGTACTGTCCCGTTTGTAGGAAACATACAGTACACAAAGAAAAGAGATAATATTGCGTAGGCCCGTAGCTTAATTGGCAAAGCGACGGTCTCCAAAACCGAAGAGTGCGGGTTCAATTCCTGCCGGGCCTGCCATTTTTCTTAATGGAATTATATTATGTTTAAAAAAATGATTCAATTTTTTAAAGAAGTAAAACAAGAGATGCGCCATGTAGCGTGGCCAAGCATAGAAGACCTGAAAGAAGGTACTTCTGTGGTTATTACATTCTCGGTTATGCTGGGTATATTTATCTGGATAATCGATAATATTTTTACAGAAATTGTTAAATTGGTAATACTGCAATGACAGAAAAAAAATGGTACGTCCTTAACACCTTATCCAATAAGGAAAAGAAGGTTAAAGAAACAATTGAAAAGTTGCTTCAGGAAGAAACTGATCTTAAAGACTTTTTTGGTAGAATTCATATCTCTTCTCATAAAACCTTTATTATAAGAGATGGCAAAAAAGTTACCAGAGAGAAAAGGGTCTTCCCTGGCTATATTCTTATTGAAATGATAATGAATTCCAGGACCTACCGTTTTATAAAAGATATTCCTGGAGCAATGAAGTTCCTGGGAAGTAAAGATAAACCTAAACCACTTAGCGAAAGTGAAATCAACAAAATACTTGGTGTGAAAGAAGAGGGAGATGAAGCTGAACCCGAAATGAACTTTATTGTAGGTGATAGGATTCAAGTGGTTGATGGGCCCTTTAAGGGCTTTGAAGGTTCAATTGCAAAAATAGATAAAGAAAAACAAAAATTGGTTGTTAATGTTACCGTCTTTGGCAGGGTTACACCTGTTGAGGTGAGCTTCAACCAAATTGAGCTTCTTGATTAAAAGGATAGATTATGGCGAAAAAAATTTTAGCACAAGTTAAATTACAATTACCTGGTGGACAAGCTACTCCAGCACCTCCGGTCGGACCAGCTTTAGGACAGTATGGAGTCAATATTGCTGGATTTTGTAAACAGTTTAATGATAAAACGAAAAATGATAATGGTCTTATAATTCCCGCAGAGATCACAATATATAAGGATCGCTCCTTTGAATTTATTACCAAAACCCCTCCCGCTGCCATACTATTAAAAAGAGAAGCTGGGCTGGCAAAAGGATCAGGAGTGCCTAACAAAGAGAAAGTCGGAACTGTAACTGATAAGCACCTGGAAAAAATCGCTAAAATTAAAATGGAAGATTTAAATGCGGCTGATATGGAAGCTGCCAAGCGTATGATTGCTGGTACTGCTAGAAGTATGGGCATTATTGTGAAAAATGATTAGTTAATTCAGGAGTGTTTTAATGAAAAAAGGTAAACGTTATAGAGAATCAAAAGAAAAAATAAATAAAGATAAAAGGTATGAAGTTAAAGAAGCATTGGAACTTCTAAAAGATCTGCCCCATCCTAATTTTGATGAAACTGTGGAACTACACTTACGCCTTGGTGTCGATCCAAAACAAGCTAATCAGATCGTTAGAGGTACAACGGTTCTACCCCACGGTACTGGCAAAAAAATGACCGTTCTTGTGTTTGCAGAAGGTGATAAAGCAGAAGAAGCCAAGGAAGCTGGTGCTGATTTTGTGGGTACAGAAGACCTCGCCGATAAAATCAATGGAGGTTGGACAGAATTTGATGTAGCAATAGCAACCCCCAATATGATGCGCCATGTGGGTAAATTGGGAAGAATTCTGGGACCCCGTGGATTAATGCCCAATCCCAAAGCAGGCACTGTAACTATGGATGTTAAACAGGCTGTAGAAGATGCAAAAGCCGGAAAAGTGGAGTACCGGGTTGATAAATTCGGTAATATTCATGTTCCTGTGGGAAAAATGTCGTTTGATAATGCAAAATTGTTTGGTAATGTCATTGCTATTTTTGCTGCTATTTTGAAAGAAAGACCAGCAGCTGCCAAGGGAAAGTATTTCAAAAATATGACAATAACTTCTACTATGAGTCCCGGTATAAAAATAGATACAGGCTCGCTTAGAAAGGAACTTAAGTAGGATATGATGAAACAAAAAGAGATAAACCCTGTAAATATTGAAAAGGTCAATGCCATAAAAGAGCGCATAGATGGTGCAAAATCCCTGGTTTTGATTGACTATAAAGGCATTAATGTTGCGGACGATACCGAGCTCAGGAAAAGATTTAGAGAAAGCAATGTGGACTATTTTGTTTGCAAAAATACATTTTTAAAATTAGCTGCTCATGAACTTGGAATTAAGGAACTTGATGAACACCTGCTGGGTCCAACCTCAATTGCTGTATCTAAAGAAGATGAAGTTGTTCCCCTCAAGGTCACGTCAGAATTTGCTGAAGAAATGGAAACCGAGGAAGATATTCTGGAATTTAAAACAGCTATTGTAGATGAAGAAGTTGTGGATGTTGATCAGATTAGCAAATTAGCCAAGCTACCCTCGAGGGATGAATTGTTGGCAAAATTCGTGGGTGGAATTAACGCTCCTATTTCGGGCTTTGTGCGTAATTTGAATGGAATTTTACAAAAATTTGTATTAATTTTAAAAGCGATACAAGAAAATAAAGAAAACTAAAATATAAAGACGGAAATTATATTAGGAGGATAAATGCCTAAAGCAAAAGAAAATAATAAAGAGAAAATCATTGAACTTGTAAAAGAACTCAACGTGATGGAACTGGCCGAGCTAGTCAACGATCTGGAAGAAGAATTTGGCGTAAGTGCCGCTGCTCCTGTAGCAGCAGCTCCAGCTGGTGGTGAAGAGAAAAAAGAAGAAGAACAAACCGAATTTGATGTTGTTCTCAAAGCCGCTGGATCTAAAAAAATCCAGGTTATTAAAGTTGTTAGACAAATTACCAAACTTGGCTTAAAAGAATCTAAAGCTCTGGTCGACGAAGCACCAAATCCCGTAGTTGAAGATGTATCAAAAGAAGAAGCAGAATCAGTAAAAGAAAAAATTGAAGCTCAAGGCGGCGAAGTAGAAATTAAGTAATAAATTAATTTGAAAACCAACCAACAGGTTTTTTTCACAAACCACAATTATTTCGGATAATCTAGGTTATCCGAAATATGTTTATAAGGAGAAAGGTTGATTGATAGAAAAAGCTTTTCGAGTTTACAGAAAAGTACGCATGGATTTAAATTACCAAAAGTAGAAGTGCCAAATCTTTTGGCAATGCAAAAAGGTTCATACGCAGAATTCTTGCAAAAGGATGTAAATCCTAAAGATAGGAAAGATATTGGCTTACAAAAGATATTTAACAAACACTTTCCCATCGAAGATACCTCTGGTAAGTACTTGCTGGAATTTGTAAATTACACTGTTTTAACAGAAAAATACGATGCTGCTGAATGCGATGACAGAAACCTGACTTATCAAGCTCCTCTCAAAGTAAAACTTCGGCTTACCATTTACGAAAAGGGCAGTAGAAAAGATGAACAAAAGCGTATTAAAAATGTACTAGAATCTGAATTATTTCTCGGTGAAATTCCCATAATCACTGACCAGGGAACATTTATAATTAATGGTGAAGAAAAAGTCATTATTAACCAACTTCATCGATCCCCGGGTATTGTCTTTACTAGCAAAATTCACAGTAATGGTAGAGAGCTGTTTACGGCCAAAGTTATTCCTGTAACTGGCTCCTGGTTTCAATTTAAAACAAATACCCGTAATGTCCTTTATGCCCTTATCGACAGAAGACATAAAGTTCCTGTTACTGCTCTATTACGAACCGTCGGTATATCTGATAACAAGTCCATCCGTTCCCTCTTTTACGACGAGCAAGAGATTGATATAACAAAGGATGATTATGAGGACAGACTGCTCCTTCAAGATATAATAGATGAAGAGAGCGGCGAGGTGCTTGCAGATAACGGTAATATTTTAACAAAAGCTCTGGTCGATAAATTGATTGAGTCTGATATTAAAAAAGTTACTGTTGTGCATGAAGACGACGATATCCATCAAGAGATTATTGAAAGTACTCTGGACAAGGATGTAACTGAATCAACAGAAGAAGCGCTAAAATATATTTATAATCTTATACGACCCGGAGAGGAACCTTCAGTAGATGTCGCTCGAGAATTAATTGAAAGAATATATTTCAATGAGAAGCGATACAGTCTGGGTAAAATTGGTCGATTTAAAGTAAATAAACGTCTTGATATTGATGTTGAAAAAGATACTATGATATTGACCAAGGATGATTTTGTAGCTATTACAAAAGAGATAATTTCCCTCAAACGAGGAAAATCTACTGTAGATGATATTGACCACTTAGCTAATAGAAATGTGAGTGGCGTGGGTGACCTGGTGGCAAATCAGTTTTCAATTGGACTCTCCCGCATAGTAAGAATTGCCAGGCAACGTATGACCTTAACCAATCCCGATGATATCACAATTGTACGCTTGATCAGTACAAACTCGTTGATGAGTGTTGTACATTCTTTTTTCCTGACTGGTGAATTAGCCCAATTTATGGAACAGGCAAACCCCCTGGCTGCAATTACTCATATGCGACGTCTGTCTGCTCTAGGACCAGGAGGTCTAAAAAGAGAAAGAGCTGGCTTCGAAGTGCGTGATGTTCACTATTCCCACTATGGTAGAATCTGTCCTATTGAAACTCCGGAAGGACCCAATATTGGTTTGCTTACTTCTCCTGCTCTCCTGGCAAAGACCGATGAATTTGGTTTTCTTATCACACCCTATATAAAAGTCGAAAAAGGTCGTGTTAGCGATAAGGTAGAATATTTGGATCCTGTAAAAGAGGAAGATAAAAAAATCGCTCAAGCTGGACTAGAAGTTGATAAAGATGGAAATATCCTTGATGATTATGTCTTCTGCTTACTGAACGGGGATTTCTTAAGAGTTCCCAAAACCGAGGTGGATTACGTGGACACCTCCAAACAACAAATAATAAGTATTTCAGCAGGACTCATTCCTTTCCTTGAACATGATGATGCAAACCGTGCCCTCATGGGTTCTAACATGCAACGTCAAGCAGTACCACTGGTAAAACCACAACCCCCGATTGTTGCAACTGGTATTGAAAAAATTGTAGCTCATGACTCGGAGCTGGCTGAAAAAGCTCCTTTTGACTCAGTTGTTGAATATGTGGATTCAGACAAGGTTGTTTTAAAACGTCTTAAAAGCGACACACCAGAATCTCAGGTTTTAGCAGAAAAAGCAGAAATTAAACTGAAAAAATTTGAAAGAACTAATCAAGATACAACTGTTAATCAACATCCTGAAGTCGAAAAGGGTCAAAAAATCCCAAAAAACCAACTTGTCTCTGACGGTCCCGCTATTAAAAATGGTGAACTTGCCCTGGGTAGAAATATGACTGTTGCTTTTATGCCCTGGTATGGTTATAATTATGAAGATGCAATAATTATTAGCGAGAAGGTGGCTCGAGAAGATGAATTAACCTCTATCTACATTGATGAATTAGAAGTCTCTGTGAGATCGACCCGAGAAGGCGATGAAGAGCTAACAGATGATATACCCAATGTTCCCAAAACTGCCCTGAGAAATTTAGATAAAGATGGTGTTGTTACTGAAGGATCAAAAGTGAAAGCCGGTGATATTATCGTTGGTAAAATTACTCCCAAATCCTCTGGTATGGACCTATCCCCCGAAGAAAAATTGATGCGTGCTCTTTTTGGAGAACGAGCTGGTGATTTTTCCAATACTTCTCTCAAAGCAAAACCGGGAATGGAAGGCGTTGTGGTAGATGTCAAAGTCTATTCCAGAAAAGAAGGTTTGGCTGAGGACGAGGAGAATACAAAAAAAGAATTACATGAGCTGGAAAAGAAATATAAATCAAGAAATAAAAAAATATATAACTTCATACAAGAAAAATTATCAGAAATGCTGGTTGGTGAAGAAGCTAATAGGATCATGGAGCTGGAAACAGGAAGATTTTTCATTCCTCCTAATAAGAAGATTACTAAAACGGCTATTAAGAAAATCAATTTTTCCAATTTGGACAGAGAACAAGAATTAGTTAAAGACAAGGAAAAAAACACCCAAATATATAAAGAAGTTATTTATCGTGCCGATAGTCTGTTGCAAAAAAATGACAATGAATTCAAGAAGAAGAGAGATAGGATAAAATTTGGAGATGAACTACCCTCTGGCGTTATAAAAATGGTGAAAATATTCATTGCCAAAAAAAGACAGATACAGGTTGGTGATAAAATGGCCGGAAGACACGGAAACAAGGGGGTCATCGCTAAAATTGCCCCGATAGAAGATATGCCTTTTATGGAAGATGGCACTCCTGTGGATATCATCTTGAATCCTCTTGGTGTACCATCCAGAATGAATATTGGTCAAATTTTAGAAACTCATCTCGGTTGGGCAGCAAAAGCGCTTGGCTATGAAGTGGAAACCCCGGTTTTCGATAGTGCCACTCCCGAAGAAATTGAAGAGGAAATGAAAAAAGCCGGACTGCCTGAAGATGGTAAATTCACCCTCTATGACGGCAAAACAGGTGAAGCTTTTCACGATCGCATAACAGTTGGTATTATCTATATGATTAAATTGAATCACCTTGTTGATGATAAAATGTACGGGCGCTCCACTGGTCCATATTCGCTGGTTACCCAACAACCACTGGGCGGGAAAGCCCAACACGGTGGACAAAGATTGGGAGAAATGGAAGTTTGGGCTCTAGAAGCTTATGGTGCCTCCCGACTGCTACAAGAGATGCTAACTGTAAAATCAGATGATGTCATCGGTAGAAATAAAACTTATGAAGCTATTACGAAAGGTAAGGAATTACCTGAACCTGGAATCCCAGAATCTTTCAATGTCCTTGTTTCCGAATTGAGAAGTTTGGCTTTGGATGTTGATTTTGATTCCTGATAAAAAACAGTAAAGATAATCTTATTAAAAAGTAAGGAATTTTAAATGATAAGAGAGTTAAAAAAAGATAGAGGCGTGAAGGATTATGATGCAGTAAAAATTAGGATTGCCTCCCCAGAACAGATAAGATCCTGGTCTTATGGTGAAGTGACCATTCCAGAAACAATTAATTATCGTACATTAAAACCTGAGAAAGATGGTCTCTTTTGTGAAAGAATATTTGGCCCGGAAAAGGATTATGAATGTTCTTGCGGTAAATATAAAAAATATAGATTTAAAGGCTTGATCTGTGATAGATGTGGAGTAGAAGTTACAAGCTCAAAAGTACGAAGAACCAGGATGGGACATATAGAATTAGCAGTTCCAGTTGCCCACATCTGGTTTGTAAAAGCTATTCCTAGCCCCATACAACTGTTATTGGGTCTAAAAAAGAAGGATCTACAACGAACTCTTTATTATGAGTCTTACATTGTTTTAGATCCAGGCGCTTCTGATTTTAATATCGGAAGCGTGATTACAGAAGAGGAATATCTAGAAGCAAAAGAAAAATACCCCCATGCTTTTAAAGCTGGTATGGGAGCTGAACCAATTAAACAACTTCTTGCTGACCTGGATCTAGAAGATGAAGCCGATAAATTGCGAACAGCTATTAAATTTGAGACAAAAACTAAAAAGAAAAAATTAATAAAGAAACTTAAAGTAGTTGATGCCCTCCTCAGTTCAGGTAATAAACCTGAGTGGATGGTCATGGAAGTTTTACCAGTTATGCCTCCAGATTTAAGACCCCTTGTCTATCTGGAAGGCGGTAGTTTTGCTACTGCTGATTTTAATGATCTCTACCGCAGAGTTATCACAAGAAATAATCGTCTAAAATCCCTCATACAGGGAAATGCCCCGGAAGTTATACTTCGTAATGAAAAACGAATTCTGCAAGAAGCTGTGGATGCATTATTTGATAATAGCCGTAAATCCAGACCTGTAAAAGGGAGAGGAAGAAGACCTTTAAAATCCCTAACCGATCAATTAAAAGGTAAACGAGGCCGTTTTAGACAAAATTTACTCGGCAAAAGAGTAGATTATTCCGGTCGATCAGTTATTGTCATCGGACCCGATTTGAAACTAAACGAATGCGGTCTGCCCAAAAAGATGGCTGTAGAATTGTATAAACCCTACATAATTGAGCGTATAGAAAAAATGGAGGGTATAACCTCCAAAAAGCAAGCAAGACGCTTTATTGAAGAGAAAAAACCACAAGTATGGAAAATTTTGGAAGAAGTTATAAAAGACCATCCTGTTCTTCTTAATAGAGCTCCAACCCTGCATAGATTGAGTATCCAGGCTTTCTATCCCAAATTAATTGAAGAGAAAGCTATCCAATTACATCCGCTTCTTTGCTTCCCATTCAACGCTGATTTTGACGGTGATCAGATGGCAGTACACGTACCTCTTTCCGGCGAATCACAGATGGAAGCTAGAATGCTTATGACTCCTAGTAGTAATATCCTATCTCCTGCTAATGGTGCGCCAGTACTGAAGGCAAGTCAAGATATTGTCCTGGGTATATATTTTTTAACAGGTGAAGCATTTCCCCAACCTGAAGATGATGAAAAACTTCCTATTTATTCATCAAGCGAAGAAGCATTACTCGCTTTCGAAAATAATAAGGATTATAGATATAGAAAATACAATGAGTACAATGATGAAATATATAAGCGCGGTATTTCAATCCATTCCTGGGTCAAGCTCTATGAGAGCAAATCGAATAAAATTATTTTAACTACCATTGGTAGAATTATTTTCAATGAAATTATACCTGAAGAGATAGATTTTAAAAACTATGTCTTTGATAAAGGCAAAATCAACCTGTTAACGGGTGAGGTTTACCATCATTGCAATACTGGTAGAGCAACACAGTTTTTGGATAACATTAAAGAGATAGGATTTAGCTATGCCTCAAAATCTAGCGTAACCTTTAGTCTAGCAGATATTGTGGTGCCGGAAGAGAAGGAAAAATTATTAGAAGATGCAGAGGAAGATGCAAAAGGCATTGAGCAGGATTACCAAACCGGTATTATTACAGAAACAGAAAGATATGATAGGTTAATAGATAGATGGAAAGTTGCTACGGATGATGTTACTAACTTTATGATGGAAAAAGTGAAAAATGACCAGGGTGGGTTTAATCCCATCTGGGTTATGTCAACCTCTGGTGCACGTGGAGGCAGAGATCAAATTAAACAGCTTGGAGCAATGCGTGGTCTCATGGAAAAACCACAGCGAAAAGTTACAGGTGAGATGGGAGAAATTATTGAAAATCCCATCAAATCAAGTTTCAAAGATGGCCTCAGCGTTTTAGAATACTTCATTTCCACTCATGGTGCCCGTAAAGGATTAGCCGATACAGCTCTTAAAACTGCTGATGCAGGTTATCTTACACGTCGTTTAGTGGATGTTGCACAAGCAGTTGTTATTTCAGAAGATGATTGTAAAACAATGGATGGCGTGGTTATGCGACCACTCAAAGAAGGTAACCGTATTATTGAGCATATTTCTGATAGAATTAGAGGTAGAACAGTTGTAGAAGAAGTGATTGATCCTGTTAGCGATAAAATCCTTGTGAAAGCTGGCGAAACAGTTTCTGATGAAAAAGCTAATTTAATTCAAAAGCATGGAATCCAAGAAGTAAAAATTCGTTCCGTACTAACCTGCGAATCAAAAAAAGGTGTTTGCGCTAAATGCTATGGTAGAAATTTAGCTACAAATAAACGGGTCACTATAGGAGAAGCCGTTGGTGTTATTGCAGCACAAAGTATTGGTGAGCCCGGTACCCAGTTGACCTTACGTACTTTCCATATCGGTGGTGCTGCCAGCACAACTGTCGAAGAAGCAGAAGTAAATGCTGATAAGGAAGGTGTTATTGAGTTTGATAGAGTGCAGTTCGTTGTTAATAGAGATGATCAAAAAATTGTTACCAGCCCCAGCCACCAGGGTAAAGTGAAGATCGTTGATAAAAATGGTGAGGTTGCAAGTAAATTTGAAGTTGGTTACGGTGCTACTCTATATGTTAAAGAAAAGGAAAAAGTTGTAAAAAACACATTGCTGTTTAGCTGGGATACCTATAATAATCCTCTTATCGCACCGATTGGCGGAGAAGTTCATTTCAAAGATTTCATAGAAGACCAAACATATATTATTGATTTTAACGAGGTGACAGGTAAGAAAGAGACCTCAATAATTGATTCAAAAGCTGTGGGCAAACAAGCTGAGATAGTAATTGAATCTGATGATGAAGAAGTCGTAACCATGCCGCTTTCCTCTGGTTTGAGCTTAAATGTAGAAGAAGGTTCCATCGTCTATCCCGGTGATGTTCTCGGTAAAACCAGTCGTATTACTATTAAGGAAAAAGATATTACAGGAGGTCTGCCCCGAGTCGTTGAATTGTTCGAAGCCCGATCTCCCAAAAAGAAAGCAATAATTTCCAAAATTGACGGAAAAGTCAACATCGGTAAGTTAACTAGATATGGTAGAAAAGTTAAAGTATATTCGGAAGCTACAGATGTAGAAGAAAAATATACTATTCCATATGGACGGAGAATTATTGTTCATGAAAACGATATTGTCCAAAGTGGAGATCCCCTTTCTGATGGCAAAATTGACCCACACGATCTTCTGAAAGCTAGCGGTATTGTTGAGACCCAGGAGTTCATTACAAATGAAGTCCTAGAAGTTTACAGAAAACAGGGTGTTGATATAAACGATAAACATATAAGAATAATTATTCGCCAGATGATGCAGAAGGTTAAAATAATTGATCCCGGCGACACAATATTCCTGGAAGGTGAAGTTGTAGATAAGAAATCAGTGAAAAATGTAAATGCTGATGCTGGAGAAGAAGGCGGCAAAGTAGCAACATTTGAACAACTGCTCATGGGTATAACAAAATCAGCACTTAATACTGATAGCTTTATTTCAGCTGCTTCATTCCAGCATACAACTAAGGTATTAACTAATGCTGCAATCGAAGGTAAAGTTGATCCTCTGGATGGATTAAAAGAAAGTGTTATTATTGGTCATCGTATTCCAGCTGGAACTGGTGCTACCTATCAGAGAGATAAAATCGATGAAAGCTTAACTGTCAAAGAGTTAGTCAAACAAACATTATTTTCTAAAGAACAAAAAAGTTCTGCGAAACAAACAAAGAAATAGGAGGCTTAAGTGCCTACAATATCACAACTTGTAAGAAAAGGAAGAACAAAAGAAAAAAAAGCCAAAAAAAATAAAGCACTGGAAGGCTGTCCTCAAAAACGTGGGGTTTGTGTACAGGTAAAAACCCAAACTCCTAAAAAGCCGAATTCAGCCCTGCGAAAAGTAGCTCGTGTGAGACTTTCAAATGGAATTGAAGTTACTGCCTATATTCCTGGTGAAGGTCACAATCTACAGGAGCACTCGGTTGTATTGGTTAGAGGTGGAAGAGTAAAAGATCTACCCGGTGTAAGATATCATATTGTCAGAGGAACCCTCGATGCTATTGGTGTTGAAGATAGAAAAAATAGTCGCTCCAAATATGGTACAAAGAAAACTAAAGGATTATAATTTAAGGTGATAAACTATGTCTAGAAGAAAAAGTGCTCAAAAACGGCAAATTGACCCAGATCCAAAATTTCACGATGTTGATGTGAGTAGGTTTATTAATAGAATTATGCTTGGCGGGAAAAAAAGTCTGGCTGAAAAAATATTCTATAAAGCAATGGAAATTATTAAAGAAAGAATCAAAGAAGACCCAATCGAAGTCTTTAAACAAGCTATAGATAATGTAAAACCAAAAGTGGAAGTCAAAACAAAACGAGTTGGTGGTGCTAACTACCAGGTTCCGATTGAAGTTACACCTACACGTCAACAAACTCTAGCTTTTCGCTGGATTATTAATTTTGCCCGTAAAAGAAATGAAAGAACAATTCAAGAAAAAATAGCTGGTGAACTAATGGATGCTTCCAAAAATGAAGGTGGTTCCATTAAAAAACGTGAAGAAGTTTGGAGAATGGCAGAAGCAAACAAAGCATTTGCCCACTTTAGAATGTAACCTCTTTTATGAAGCAAAAAAATTATCCTCTTGAAAGAATTAGAAACATGGGCTTAGTAGCGCATATTGATGCAGGGAAAACTACTGTAACAGAAAGAATTCTTTACTACACGGGGATTGTACATCAAATAGGCGAGGTGCACGAAGGCTCTACCACCATGGATTGGATGGAGCAGGAGAAAGAACGCGGTATCACTATTAACTCTGCTGCTACTACCTGTTATTGGGATGATAATCGAATTAATATTATCGATACCCCCGGACATGTTGATTTTACCGTAGAAGTGGAGCGTAGTTTGCGTGTGTTGGATGGCGTGGTTGTTATTTTCTGTGGAGTTGCTGGAGTAGAACCTCAATCAGAAACCGTTTGGCATCAGGCGGACAATTATGAAATTCCCAGAATTGCATTTGTTAACAAATTAGATCGAACCGGGGCAGATTTCTATTATGCTGTGGATACGATCAAATCTAAGTTGAGACCAAATACACACCCTATACAGATACCCCTTTATGATGATGATTTCATTGGTGTTTTGAATCTGATTGAGTGGAAAGCCCTTATCTATGATAAAGATGCCCTGGGCCTAAAATACTCAACACTTGATCCAGAAGAATGTGAATTTGTTGAAGAAAAGACATTGAGCAAAGCAAGAAAATTAAGAGCAAATCTCATCGAGAAATTAGCCGATTTCGATGAAAATATTTTAAATAAATTTTTAGAAGATAAAGAAGTTGAAGTAGGGGATCTACATTCTGCTCTTAGAACTGCTACTATGTCAAACGAGTTTGTTCCTGTCCTTTGTGGCTCTGCCTTAAAAAATAAAGGAATACAACCTCTCCTGCATGCTGTTGTTAGATACTTACCCTCTCCCGTTGATATTCCACCAATTCTTATTGCATCACCCCCGGATTCAGATAATCAAGTAGAAATCAAAGCCGATGACACTCTTCCCTTTGCTGCCCTTGCTTTTAAATCCAAGGTTGATTCTTATGTAGGTAACTTAACCTATTTGAGAGTCTATTCCGGCAAGATGGAACGAGGAGATTTTGTCCTGAATGTCAATACAGGCAAATCAGAAAGAGTTACCAGAATTATCCAGATTCATGCTGATAAAAAAGTTAATGTTGAGTCATTGCGAGCTGGTGAAATTGGAGCGGTAGTTGGATTACATAACACGACTTCTGGTGATAGCATCACAGATAAAAATCAGCCGGTTGTACTCGAACGTATTCCCTTTGCAGAACCCGTAATGTCCATTGTAATCGAACCCAAAAAAGCTGTGGACGAACAAAAAATTGATGACGTCTTACCAAAAATTTTGGACGAAGACCCTACCTATCACACAAAAGAAGATGTAGAAACCGGTCAGTTGATTATATCTGGTATGGGAGAATTGCATCTTGAAATTTTGGTGGATAGATTAGCACGAGAATATGGGATTGAAGTTAATGTGGGGAAACCGCATGTGAATTTCAAAGAAACTATCAAAGGCTCGGTTGAGAGCAGCGGAATATTAAACAGAACTGTAAATGGTAAGGGACAGTTTGCTGAGGTCGAATTAAGGATTGAACATCATAAAGTTGACAAGAAAAGTGGGGGTAAAAAAGTTTGGTTCCAAAACAATACCTCTGTAGAGGAAATTCCGAAGCGGTTCATTAGAGCTGTTGAGGCTGGAGTTATAGAATCAGCTGCAAGTGGTCTTCTGACTGGAAACAAAGTTGAAGATGTAAAGATATCACTTATCGGTGGCTCTTTCAGTGAGGTGGATTCCTCTGAAATTGCCTTTAAAATTGCCAGTGCCAAAGCATTTGTAAAAGCACTTAAAAAGGCAAAATTAATCTTACTGGAACCGATTATGGATATAACTATCCTTACCCCAGAAGATTATCTCGGAAGAGTTATAAATGACCTCAACGGTCGCAGAGGTAAGGTAAATAAAATTGAAGAAAAGGATTCGATAAAAATTATAAATGGAGTTGTTCCACTTAAAGAAACATTCGGCTACTCGACCAGTATCAGATCTGTTTCTCAGGGAAGAGCTTCTTATTCAATGGAATTTAAAAACTATGAAAAAATACCAGAGAATATTTCAAAGAAAATTATTGAGAAATTGCGCGGATATTAAATAGAAGAGGATATATGAATAAAATTAGAATAAAATTAAAAGCTTATGATCATTTTCTGCTGGATAAATCAGTGGTGGAGATAGTTCGTAATACCAAGGGAACCGGAGCTAAAATAATTGGACCAATTCCACTTCCTACAAAAAGAAAGGTATATACAGTTTTACGTTCGCCCCATGTTAACAAGAATTCTAGAGAACAATTTGAAATGAGAATCTATAAACGCTTGATCGATATTGAAAACGCTACTCCCAAAACTACTGATGCAATTAAAAATTTAAGTATACCAGCAGGTGTACATATTGAAATTAAAGCCTAAAAGAAGAGAGAAATAATTTTCAAGGAGTTTTTATGTTAGGTTTAATCGGAAAAAAGATTGGTATGACAAGGACCTTCACAGACGAAGGGAATTCTCTGCCGGTTACAGTACTTGAGCTTGGCCCCTGCGTGGTCACTCAACAAAAAGATAATGATAACGATGGTTACTCAGCGATTCAAGTTGGTTTTAAAGAAGTGGATGAAGCTAAGCTGAATAAACCATTGTCAGGTCATTTCAAGAAAAATAATCTGAAATTTTATAAACATCTTAATGAGTTTAGAGTTGATACAGACTCGCTCTCTGAGTATAAAGTCGGAGATCAACTTACTGTTGATATGTTCAAACAGAATGAACTAGTAGATATTACAGGAACCTCAAAAGGACGTGGCTTTGCCGGTGTTATGAAACGACACAATTTTAGTGGAAAAAATGCTACTCATGGAACTCACAAATCATTCCGTGGAGCTGGTGCTATCGGCCAATGTGCTACACCTTCTCGTGTTTTCAAGGGAAAAAAAATGGCTGGCCACATGGGAAATAATACTGTTACAATCCACAATTTAGAAATTGTCCGCATAGATAAAGATAGAAATATGATCATGGTTAAAGGATCTGTACCCGGGCATAAGAATGCTAACATTATTGTAAAAAAAATTAAGCAGTAAAGGGTTGATTATGGAAACGACGAAATTTAGTAAAACTGGAGAGAAAATTGAAGAGATCACTCTACCTGCATATCTCTTTGATGCTGAGATCAACAAAGATGTTCTTCACGAGGTCATAAATTTATACAGAGATAATCAAAGACAAGGCACACGAGCTGTTAAAGGACGCTCATCAGTAAGAACTTCTGGCAGAAAGCTGCACAGACAGAAGGGAACCGGAAGAGCTCGTGCTGGTGATGCTGGTAGTCCTACT
>LSCK01000065.1 GCA_001577135.1 Cloacimonetes bacterium TCS60
AAAAATGAGCGATGATTATTTTGGCACGGGAGACGATGATTCCAATCCGGAGGAGGGAAAATATTTCAAAACTACTAATAACCATCCCTGGGCTGTAAGTACTCCAAACAGCTTGGAGTGTCCAATTGAAAAAGCAGAAATAACCTGGGCTTATCTTAAATTTGCAGACTGGGCCGAAAGTGGTGGAAGTTCGGATCAGGATTGGTATGATACTGCACAACCTGCTTATGTTGATTTCGACTACATTTACGAACAACCCTAAGGACATTACTTATAAGATTGTTTGAGTCCTCAAATTATTTTGAGGGCTTTTTTTTTGTGCCTTTTAATCTTCCAAGAATAAAATCAAGGGAAAATTATAAAGATTGACATATTTATCCGTTTTTAAAATTTGTGGTGGCTGAGTAAAGAACAATGAATATTGTAAGAAATGAAAGCGGCTGGATAGAAGTAATCTGTGGTAGCATGTTCAGCGGAAAAACAGAAGAGCTGATCAGGCGTTTACGTAGAGCTGAAATCGCTAAACTAAAGATTCAGACCTTCAAACCAAAGCTGGACAAACGTTATAGCAAAGAATACATCGTCTCACATGATGAACGAAAAATCAACTCTGCCCCGGTAAATGATTCTGCAGAATTATATGATAAAATTAAAGCAGACACTCAGGTTGTTGGTATAGATGAAGCTCAGTTTTTTGACGAAAATTTAACAGAGATTTGTCAAAAACTAGCTAATGATGGTAAGCGAGTTATTATAGCAGGTCTGGATCAAGATTATCTGGGCAGACCATTTCATCCAATCCCGGAGTTATTAGCCAAAGCAGAATACATTACCAAAACTTTAGCAATTTGCAAGCAATGTGGAAATCCTGCAAATAAAACGCAGAGACTCGTGAAAAGCAACAAAGAGATCCTTCTCGGTGCTACTGATGTTTATGAAGCACGTTGCCGCAATTGTTTTGATCCAAATTTACCAAAGAAAGAGGAATAAATGGAATTTGTTGGTACTCTAAATTTTTTCTTAACCCTTTACGAAATTTTGATTGTAATCCGCGCCTTACTATCCTGGTTCAATCCTAATTACGGAAGCCCATTCATACAATTTATAGTCAAATCTACGGAACCGGCACTTAAACCAGCAAGAAGTCTCATCGGAAACCTGTTTGGGCATAACAGAACCAGAGTTGATTTTTCCCCCATTGTAGTTTTTTTGGTAATTGAAATTGCAAAAAGTCTTTTAGTTAGTCTTGTCACATAAACTTAAGAGGTATTATGGAAATAAATTACTCGCAATCAGAGATAAAGGAGATGGACTTTTCTAAGTCACTTTCCGGTTATAAAAAATCTGAAGTAAACATGTTTTTACAAGAAATTGCAGAGCAAACTGATGCCATGCAAAAACAGATTAGCCGACTCCAGGACAAGATCGAAACGCAGAACAAGCAGCTGGATAAAATTGAGGAACAGAAGAATTTACTAAAAAGAACACTCGTTCTAGCTGAAAAATTGAAAGATGAAACTCTAGCAAATGCAAAATCTGAGGCTAATAATATAATTAAAGATGCTGAAATCTCATCCAGAAAAAAAATACAAAAAGCAAAAGATTATTTGAGTATCCTCGAACATGAACTGATCAATCTGAAAGAACAAAAAAAACAGTTTGCTTCAAAATTTAAAATCCAACTCAAAACTATGCTTGAGAACATAGAGCAATTTCAGCAAGAGAAAAGTGATGAAGAAGCTGCCCCTGAAACTTATAAAAAACACATGCCTGAAACTGATTCTAATGATAAAGAACAAAATCCCCCAAAAGAAGAAATTGCCGAAAAAAATCCCTCGCAAGATTTTGATTCAACTTCACCTGAATCCGAAAACGATGTTGACAAAGAATGAAAATTTTTTATTTCTAACGCACACACACTATGATTGATAAGAATAAGATCAACCAGAGTTGTAAATTTATTTCCGACAAAGGTGGTAAGCACCTGGATGTAATAATTGTGCTTGGTACCGGCTTGAACAAAGTTGCTGATATATTTAAATCAAAAATAAAAATCCCCTATAGTAATATCCCAAATTTCAAATTTTCTACTGCTCCCTCTCACAAAGGTAACCTCCTCATTGGTAATTTTTCCAATTTGAATGTGGCAGTCATGCAGGGTCGTTTGCACCTTTATGAAGGATATACTGCTCAGGATGTTGTTTACCCTTTATATGTTCTCAATCAGTTGGGAGCTCAAAATTTAGTTATCACAAATGCTGCTGGTTCCTTAAACAAAAAATTACAAACCGGCAACATCGCTTTGATAAAAGATCACATCAACCTAACTGGAAAAAATCCACTTGTTGGAAAAAATAATTCTGAATTTGGTACTCGTTTTCCAAGTATGAACAATGCCTATGATCGTGAGTTAATTGAAGATGCACAAAAAGTAAGTTTGAAACACAAACTTGCTATTGAAACAGCTATTTATGCTGGACTTTTGGGACCAAATCTTGAAACTAAAGCAGAGTGTAATATGCTGCGAAAAATGGGAGCTGATCTAGTTGGTATGTCCACTGTTTTGGAAGTTATCGCTGCTAATTACCTGGGAATGAAAGTACTTGGAATTTCTGCCATAACGAATATGTCTAACCTGTTCCATGCTCAATCTCACAAACAAGCAGATATAGAAAAAGCTGCTTTGAAAGCCGAAAATAAATTGGTTACTTTGCTAAAAAATTTATTACCTAAATTATAATTTGAGAGGAATCCATGCCGGAAAATCAATATGAATTATTTAAGAATCAACTACTTAAACACAGAAAGCAAATCATAGCAAAAATTGAGGAAATCGATACAAGCTGGAGCAAAACACTGCGAGAATCCACAGGTGATATCTCTGCTTATGCTACTCATTTAGCTGATCTAGGTTCTGAATCTAACGAAAGGGAAAAGGAAACTAGAATACTTGATCGTGAAATAAAACATCTTAGGGAAATTGATAAAGCGCTCAAAAGAATTTATAAAGATAATTATGGTAATTGCAGTTTTTGTGGGGAAGAAATATCAGACAAACGCTTAAATGCGATTCCTGAGACTGAATACTGTATTAAATGCAAGAAAAATATTGAAAAAAATCATAATCACATAGCCTAATTTGTGAATTTAAAAAGATACTTTGCCATATTTATTTTTTTTTTTAGTTTGGACCAGGTATCGAAATGGTTGATCCGGTCTTACTATCATTTGGGTGAATCAAAAGAGATACTCGGAAATTTCTTACGCTTTACGAGAATTAATAATCCCGGTGCTGTATTTGGTATAAACATAGGTTCAGGTAGTTTTAATAGATTATTTTTTCTCATTTTAACTTTTGCTGCTATCCTAATAATTGTATATCTCTTCATCATAAGTAAAGAAATATTGCCTCGGATTGCTTTTACCTTAATTTTTAGTGGAGCTATGGGAAATCTGGTTGACAGGTTAGCATTTGGAAAGGTAACCGATTTTCTTGACGTGGATTTCTTCGATTTCATTATTCGTCGATGGTACACATTTAACGTAGCTGACTCTTGCATAGTAGTAGGAGTAACTGTATTATTAATTTATTATATTTTTTTCGAAAAAGAAAATATTACCCATGAAAATGGGGTTCAAAAGGAGACATAATGAAGTATAAATTTATGCTCGTTCTATCTGTTATAATACTGCTCTTCAGTTGGCTTGCTGCTGAACAAGATGTAAGTATTTACGACATTCAATTTACCACGGATGCCGGTTCTGGAACCTATCCTTCACCCTATGAAGGACAAACTGTTACTATTACAGGAATCGTAACTGCCTGCAACTTCTATTCATCAGGAAGTGCCTTAAGATTTTTTGTTTCTGAACCAGAAGGTGGAGCCTGGAAAGGTGTGTATATTTTTCAAAATACTTATGAAGTAGAAGTTGGAGACGAAGTTACTTTAACTGGTGAAGTCTCGGAATACTACGGTTTTACAGAAATAAGTAATTTATCCTCATTCAGCATCAATAGTTCTAGCAATCCAGTACCTGATCCTGTATTAGCTTCTACAGGTGATCTTACAGCACCAGCTACCGGTGAACAATATGAAGGTTGTCTTACTCAGGTAGCAAATATTGAAATCGTACAAGCACCCGATAATTACGGGCAGTGGTATGTGGATGATGGTTCAGGGAACTGTCAGATCGATGATGGCATCTATACATATGATGACCCAACTGTCGGCGACCAGTTAGCTTCCATTACCGGTGCTGTTGATTATAGTTTTGATGAATATGGAATTAATCCTCGCGCACAGTCAGATTTTGTTACAGCAGGAACAGATACAATTCCTCCTACTTTAACTAATGCTTCTGCTCCCACACCGCAAGAAGTGGAGCTTGTTTACAGCGAATCCGTAAATGATACAACAGCTGAAGAATTGACAAATTATGACATTACAAATCTCTCGATAACTGGCCTGGATTTACAATCT
>LSCK01000066.1 GCA_001577135.1 Cloacimonetes bacterium TCS60
AGAGTAAATTCCCAAATATCAAAATCTGAAATCACAAAAAAAGATTTGGATGCTGCTTGGGATTCAGCGGAAGCAAAAGCAAATGAGATGAGATCATAAACGGGCATGGTGTGGTAAAATTTTGCAAGTTCCTGATCTGTAATATTATCTATGACAGTTATCGAATCCTGTTCCCGATTAAATTCTATTAGTTTATCATATACCAGATTCTGCTGGTTAATTGCTTTATGAAAACGGAAGGGTATATAGTTTGAATCACAGTAGGAAATATATCGATTGTGAAGACGAAAAAAAGCAGAAACTAGGCCTTTGGATGTAGCTCTGGCTTTAATTGTATTGATATAATCATTATTTCTATGAATTATTTCTACATTGGTTACTGGAATCCCCATATAAGTTACAGAATAATGATATATATCTGCGTTCAAAACTGATACGATCAAAACCAGGAGTGAGAGAATAACAAGTTTTTTCAATTAAAGTACCAACACATTATGATAAAATTTTAAGATGAACACTTTTAATACGTTGTTCATCGAGTTCTTCCACCGTAAATTTGTATTTTCCCTTATAAACTGTAGAATCTTTTTCCCGGGGAATGCGACCAAACAACTGATAAATGAATCCGGAAAAGGTATCTGCATTTTCTCCTGCGAGCAGGTCAAATCTCTCTTTTACGCGGTCGAAATCGAGCGAGCAATCGAGGATAAATTCTTTATTGCTAATCTCTTTTAATTTTATTTCTTCCTGATCAGATTCATCCAAAATTTCACCTACAATTTCTTCTAATATATCCTCCATTGTAATAACTCCAGAGGTTCCACCATATTCATCCACAACCACTGCTAAGTGGATCTGGTTTTTTCGAAAATAACTTAGTAAAAGATTTATCTGCATATTTTCTGGGACATAAAAACAATTCCGCATCAATTTTTTAATTTTGTCTTTGGAATCCCTCTTCAAAATGACATCTTTACTGAACACCATACCAATTATATTATCAATATTACCACGATAGATTGGAATTCGGGAATAACCGGAGTTTATCATTGTCGTTACCAATTCTTTAATCCCGCGGGAAATATCTACAGCAGTAATATCTATCCTGGGAGTCATGATCTCTTTTACTATTGTATCTGTGAAATCAAAAATGCTGCGTATCATTTTACGTTCGTTCTTTTGAATTTTTAAAACATCGGTAGTATCTTCAACCATAATATTTTTGAGATCTTCCGAAGTTATTATTGTATCATCAGCAATTTCATGATGTTTTTTGGGGGTAATAACTCTGGTTAGAAGTTCAATTAATTTTACGGCAGGATAAAAGAGATAGTAGAAAAAGGTAATGGGAAATACTATTAACTGTGAATGCTTCTCGGGATATCTAAAGGCAATAAATTTCGGTATAATTTCTCCAAATATCAAAATAAATATTGTAGCGAGGATAATTTCAATAACCACTGCCAACGATTGAGCTATCCCGGTAATGTCCAGGGCAATCAAGGTGGCGACTGCGGCAAATATTACATTCGATATGTTGTTACCCAATAAAATTGTTATTAACAAAGTTTTGGGCTTTTTTAGCAACCTGGTAATTGCTTTTTTAGTAACATCCTTGTCCTTTTCCAATTTCTTACGATACATTTTCGAAAGGGAAAAAAGTGCTGTTTCTGAAGAAGAAAAAATAGCAGAGAGGAAAAGGAAGAAAATCAATAAAAGTATTTGTCCGATCATTGTTACTTCTCTTTCCCCTTATGATAGCTAAGATATGATTCAGTTTTGCTAAACATTTCCTTGGCATCGTCACTGTTTTGATGTGAAAAACCCAAAAGATGTAAAATACCATGAACCAGTAACCTTTCAACTTCATTTTGCACGCTAACATCGTATTTTTTACTTTGAGTGGCTGCTTTTTCAAGGGAAATGTAAACTTCACCCAGCATAGTGTTACCTGGAGTTTTGTCCTCATCAAATGCAAAAGAAAGGACATCCGTTGCTCTATCTGAGTCTTTAAATTTCTTGTTTAAGCCTCTCAACTTCTCATTACCGGTAAGAATAATATTCAATCCTATTTCCTTTGCAATTCCTTCATGAGAATATATGCGTCTAACCAAACGCTTCAGGCGTTCAGTATCAACACCTTTGGTTTTCACCGCGATAATTTCAAAATTATATTTCATATTTATTAACTCTGAACTGAATTTTTATTTGGGATACGCTACTCTTTTTCGGTATATTCCAAAGAGAATTGGTATCATACTTGCCTGTACAGCTTTCAATTCTTGCAGGGAGATTCCGGATTCTGACAGTTGATCAGTACGGATGAGATGAGCAATTGTATTTCTAACAACTTCTTCAATTTGCTCCCTGTTCGGCGACTCGAGAGATTTTGCAGTGGATTCCACAATATCTGCAATCATAACAATAGCAGCTTCTTTTGTTTGTGGTTTAGGACCATCATAATAAAAATCATTGTCATCTATCTGTTCATTATCATTTTTTGCTTGCTGATAAAAATAGCTTATCTGAGAAGTACCGTGGTGCTGCTGGAGAATGTCTGCGATAATCTGTGGTAAGTTATTTTCTTGAGTCAATTTAACACCATCATTTACATGTTGCTTTATTCTTTGGGCACTTTCTGTGGAACTTAATTCATTATGAACATTCTCCTCTTCGCTCGAGTTTTCAATAAAATATTCAGGGTGTTTTGTTTTACCAACATCATGATAATAGCTACCCACGCGGGATAATATTGGATTTGCCTGAATTGCTTTTGCTGCTGCTTCAGCTAAATTTCCCACTATCACACTATGATGGAATGTACCAGGAGCAACTTCTGACAATGTCTCCAACAGAGGATTATTAAAGTCACCAATTTCCTGTAGATGAATATTTGTTACCACTGGCAGCCTCTGTTCAAAAGGAGATAAGAGAACCATACTTCCTAAAAGTGAAACCAAGACCGATGCAAATCCCCATTGTAAATTTGACAAAATTTTAATAAAAGGCCAGCCATGCAAAGCTCCCATCAAGAACAAGAAAAAGATAAAAAAGATTAAGTTATAAAAACTTGCCACATAAAAATTCCTTCTACTTCTAGGATAATTCAAGGCTATAATAGTATATAATCCCGAAAAAGAAATTACAAACCCAAAAGCAAATTGCCAGTTAATTAGAGTAAGGAGTAACAGAAAATTTACAATCCCAAAAGCAAAAGCGGAAATGCTGCCGATGAGGAATGAAATCAATATGATCGACATACCAAAGGGTAATAAAAACACAGAAAGGAATCCTACATTTTGCAGGGTAATGCCCAGAACTGCGTTTAAAAGTGTTAGAATGAGCACACAGCGTAAAAGTGAAGCTGTTTGCAATATTTTCCGATCTAAAAGGTAAAAAACAGGAATAAACAAAACCAGTATGAATAAAATATAAAAAAATTGCCCTACTGCTGGAAATAAATTCTCATTTTTATCAGCTTCTACACTTAGTTCCTCTTTTTTTCGTTGAAGTGCTTGTAGCTTTTTATGTATCTCTTTGGTCACTTTTTGATGTTTTTGTACTATTAATTCATTCTTTAGCACTTCCCCGACAATTTCAGGTATAGAAGATTTAGCTAACTCTTTAGCTC
>LSCK01000067.1 GCA_001577135.1 Cloacimonetes bacterium TCS60
GTGCCTTTGTATCTAGAATGTTCTTCAATTCTTCTGCCAGCTTCACTAACTTCTTATATTCATCTTCAATTTTTTCTCGTTCTAAGCCTGTTAACCTTCTCAAGCGCATGCGTAAGATTGCTTTTGCTTGTTTTTCGGAGAAACCAAATTTTTCCTGTAATTTTTCATTTGCTTCACTTGTGCTATTAGATGCTTTAATAGTTTCGATTACGGCATCGATATTATCAAGAGCAATGCGATATCCTTCCAGAATGTGAATTCTATTTTCTGCTTTATTAAGTTCAAATTTGGTTTTACGGACAATAACTTCATGCCGATGATCAATGAAATTTTGAATTAAGGCTTTCATGGAGAGGATTTTGGGTTCGCCATGAACCAGGGCTCGATTATTTACATTAAAACTAGTTTGTAGGCGAGTGTATTTGTATAATTTGTTTAAAACGGTCTCTGCTACGGCATTTCTTTTAACTGTTACTACAAGTCGCATTCCCTGTCTGCCAGATTCATCTCTGATATCTCTAATTCCTTTTATACGATCATTTTTAACAACTTTCACGATTTTATCAATTAATCTAGATTTACTAATCTTATAAGGAATCTCAGTAATTACAATTATTTCTGAGCCGTTATTTTTAGTCTCGATCCCAACCTTTCCTCTTACAACAACTCTACCATGTCCTGATATAAAGTAATCCTTTATACCACCTTTTCCAATAATGTAACCACCTGTAGAAAAATCAGGTCCTTTAATAAAATCCATTATTTTTAGGGGTTCCATATCAGGATTATCAATTAGAGCTTTAACACCATTGCATACTTCGGTCACGTTATGTTGGGGCATATTGGTTGCCATTCCCACAGCAATACCAGATGCGCCATTCACTAATAAGTTTGGAAATTTAGCGGGGAAAACCAGAGGTTCTTCTCTGGTGTCATCATAATTAGATTGGAAATTCACAGTATCTTTATTAAGATCTTCCATTAAGTCAACAGCAGCTTTTTGTAAACGTGCTTCGGTGTAACGCATAGCTGCGGGTGGATCTCCATCCTGAGAACCGAAATTCCCCTGACCATCTACTAACATATATCTGAGACTCCATGGTTGAGCCATTCTGACCAATGTGGGATATATAACTTGTTCTCCATGCGGATGGTAATTTCCAGAGGTATCACCAGCAATTTTTGCACATTTTCGAAAATTACTCCCCGGAGTTAGTTTTAATTCATGCATTGCATAAAGAATGCGTCTTTGTGAAGGCTTTAAACCATCACGCACATCGGGTAAGGCTCTGGAGGTTATCACACTCATAGAATATTCCAGATATGCTTTCGTTAAGACATCCTCGATCTCTTTATTTTCAATTCTTGATCTATCGTGTATCATTTAATGCCATCCTTAATATTTTCTTTCTAAACGTCAACATCGACGTATTTTGCATGTGATTTAATATACTGTCTTCTGGGGCTGACCTTGCTTCCCATCCACAGAGTAAACATCCTGTCTGCTTCTACAGCATCGTTCATATTTACTTTTGTTAAAATTCTTTTTTCGGGATTCAAAGTAGTTTCCCAAAGCTGATCAGGATTCATTTCACCCAGGCCTTTATAACGTTGAATGTTTAATTTTGCCTCATTGTTTTCATTTAGAATTTTATTTTTTTCCTTATCTGAATAAACGTATTGTTCTGTTCTTCCTTTTTTGATTTTAAAAAGAGGTGGTCTAGCCAAAAATATATTACCAGCTTCTACCAGCGGTTTCATATATCTAAAGAAGAAGGTTAAAAGTAAGGTAGCAATATGCTTTCCATCGACATCAGCATCAGTCATGATAATAATTTTTTGGTATCTAAGTTTTTCAATATCGAACTCTTCACCAATTCCAGCTCCTATTGCGAGAACTATAGGTTGTAATTTGTCATTATCGAGAATTTTGTCTATTCTAGCTTTTTCCGTATTGATGAGTTTGCCCCAGAGTGGTAGAATCGCCTGAAAGGTTCTATCTCTACCCATCTTGGCAGAGCCGCCAGCTGAATCTCCTTCAACCAGGAAAATCTCGGTTTGAGCCGGATCCTGGATGGAGCAATCAGCCAATTTGCCAGGTAAACTTCCACTTTCTAAAACAGATTTTCTTCGGGTTAACTCTTTCGCCTTTTTAGCTGCTTCACGCGAACGAGCACCTACTATAGCTTTGTTTGCAATCTTCTTGGCCTGTTTAGGATTTTCTTCGAAAAAGATATTCAATTTTTCATAAACAGTTGAACTAATAATGCCCTTGATATTTGAATTTTGTAATTTTGTTTTTGTTTGACCTTCAAATTGTGGTTCTGGTAATTTAACGCTAATAACAGCGGTTATTCCTTCACGAACGTCTCTTCCGGTTGGATTAATCTTTTTATTTTTTAACAAATTATGATCTTTGATATATCCATTAACTGATCGGGTTAGAGCTGCTTTAAATCCACTAAGATGTGTTCCACCTTCAATGGTATTAATATTGTTAGCAAAGCTGTAGATGTTTGCCTGATAGCCATCATTGTATTGGATGGAAACTTCAAATTCTACATTTTCTTCATCATCTTTGCCTTTAATATATGTTGGCTTACGCAGGAGGTTAGTCTTATTTTTATTTAAGTATTTAACAAAGGAGTTAATACCGCCGGAATATTTAAAATCATGTTTTTTGTCTTCAGCCTTGTCTATGAGGATAATTTTCAATCCCTTATTAAGAAATGCGAGTTCTCTTAAACGTGATGATAAGGTATCAAAATTAAAATCGGTCGTCTCAAAAATGCTTTCATCAGGAGTAAAAGTAATTTCAGTTCCGTGTTTTTCAGTATTACCAATAACCTCTAGATCGGTTTGGGGGAATCCTTTTTCAAATTTTTGTGAATGAATTTTTCCATCTAAAAATACTTTAACTTCCAAAGTTTTTGCCAGGGCATTAACCACAGAAACACCTACTCCATGCAAACCACCGGATATTTTGTAAGTTTTGTTATCAAACTTTCCACCAGCGTGAAGTTTAGTCATAACAACTTGCACCGCAGAAACTTTCATCTCTTTATGAATATCCACCGGGATCCCTCTTCCATTATCTTTAACAGTGACAGAGCCATCTTCATTTAGGATAATAAATATTTCATCACAATATCCTGACATAGCTTCATCGATGCTATTATCAACAACCTCGTACACAAGATGGTGTAGTCCCCTTTCGCTTGTACCTCCTATATACATAGCCGGTCGTTTACGGACAGCGGCTAATCCTTTAAGAACTTTTATTGTTTTTGCATTGTATTTTCTTTCCATTGATAACCTCTAAGTAAATTAATCTTTTATTCCTTTTAATAAATTATCATATTTATCTGCTTTATCATTAATATTTTGTTTAACATCACCCAAACTAATGATCAGGTCTACTTGTGATAATTTTGGAGTTTTTATGCCGTTTCTGGGACGACTGTATAAAACTTGTCCCCGCGGGATTTTATTTGAAAGGGAATAGGAGACCTTGCCAATTTCAAGCCCACTATTGATCAGGCGAATTTTAGCTTCATCCAAACTGAGATTATCCAGTGTTGGGACAGGAATAAGTTCGGGTCCCTTGCTGGTAATTACCTCTATCGTATAGCCTTCTTTTACGACAGAATTAGCCAGTGGTTCCTGTTTTATAATACTTCCTTTTAAAATTTCCTGGCTGTTTCGTTCACCAATTTTCTCAATGTATAATCCCTTTTTATAAAGATCGTGCTTTGCATTTTTATAGTCCCTTTGGATCAGATCAGGAACGACCACTTCATCGCCATGCTGGGTGTAAAATATTAAAAAGGTTTTGGTGAGGGCAAAGCCAAGTAAAAAAATTATTAAGAAACTGGCAATTACATAAAAAATATTTTTAAATAAATTTAACATTTTTTCCTCAGCCGTGCTGCAAAAGAACCATCCATATTATGAATATGAGGAAAGGTTTTGACATAATCATCTTTAACAAAATCTGAATTGACATAATTAGTAGGATTTTCCAGGATAAAATCTGCATTGTTATTCAAAAATTCTTCTACTTGTACTTCGTTTTCAATTCTATTCATGGTGCAGGTAGAATATACTATTACTCCATTTTCCTTTAATATATTTGCACTATTTTGCAGCAGTTTTTTTTGAATCTGAATTAAATTTTTAAAATTATCTTTATTCTTAAGGCGGATTTCAGGCTTCTTTTGAATTACACCGTAACCCGAGCAAGGCGCGTCAATTAAAATTTTATCAAATTTATTTTTTGGAGAAAAATCAGTTATAGTTTTATTTAATATTTTTAAATTTTCCACATCCAACCTTTGAGTATTATCTTTCAATAATTTCAAACGATTTTCATCAATATCGTTGGCAAAGATCAAGTCTTTTGTTTTACTGGCAATATTAAAAGTTTTGCCACCCGGTGCAGCACACAGATCCAAAATTTTTTCTCCTTCAGCAATATCCAAAAGTTCTACTGGAAGTAAAGTGCTCTCATCCTGGATATAGTACTTACCTTCCTTAAAAAATTTATCTGAGCGAAAATTATAAGTGTCGTTGATTTTGATTACTTTTGGGAAAAATTTACTTAATGAAAATTTTATATCATTTTTTTGTAAGTGCTGTTGGAACTTTTCAAACTCATCGTCTGAACCATAAAAATGGACACTCAATTCAGGCGTTTTGTTGAAATATTTACATAATTTTATAGTGTCTTTTTTACCAAAATCATCCATCCAATCTTCAATTAAATGGAGAGGAAAAGAGTATTCATAAGCAATTTTCTGCATGGGATCTTGCGGCAGTTTAAAATTGTTCTTATTTCTGAGGTAAACTCGAAGTAGAGCATTGACTTTACTTTTTAACTCTTTGATATAATGTTTTTTACAGAGATTTACAGTTTCATTAACTGCAGCGTAATCCGGGATGGAATTCATATATATCAGCTGAAAAAGTCCGAGTCGAATTATGTTTTTAAATTTATTTCTGCTGATGTTAAAATTGTAATTTGTGTTTAGCAGTTCAATTAGATAATCAAGATAGATTTTACGAGTGATTGTTCCTTTGGTTAGTGCATAAAATAGTTGCTTTTCATGAGAATTTAAATTATATTTATTTGTGTAATCCATTAAAATTGATTTACAATTCTGATTATTTATGAGAATCTTATTAAGAGCTTTGTAGGTTAATTCTCTGGAATTCATTTTATTCTAGTTATGAATTGATTTTATAACGTTTTTGACAATCACTTCTGAACTTGTGGGTTTATTATTCTTTAAATATTTTCTAATTTCTTTTTTTACAGTTCTGCGGTTATATCCCAGAGAAATAAGTGCATTTTCTGAATCCCTTATTAGATTTTTAGTATTATCAGAGACCTTCATATTTGCTTTTGACTCCAGAGACAAATCCGCAAAGCTATCTTTTAATTCTACAATTAATCTTTGAGCAGTTTTTTTCCCAACTCCAGGAATCTCAGTCAGCATGGCAACATTTTTCTCAGCAATAGAACTGATCAAATTCTCTATTGAAAGACCAGAAAGAACTGATATAGCAATTTTTGCTCCAATACCAGATACTTTTATTAGTGACTGAAAAACTTCTCTCTGCAGGGATGAATGGAATCCATAGATAGTTAAATCATTTTCTTTTACATCTAAATAGGTAAAAAGTTTTACTTCAGTACCAACATCACCAATTTGCTCAGACGTTGTAATAGGAATATTGATTTTGTAACCAATACCCTGAATATCGATTACAGCATATGTTGTCTTTTTCTCAGTAATTTTGCCTTTAATATATTCAAACATATTTATAAATTTGATTTTATTTTATTATAATGACAGATTCCAATTGCTAACGCATCAGAAATATCATAAGAAGATTTTTTCTTCAATTTTGTATTTAGAATCGCATTAACCATGTATAATACCTGGCGTTTTGATGCTCTTCCATTTCCTACAACGGATTTTTTAATTTTTCTGGGAGTATATTCATAAGTAGGTACATCGCTTTGCTCCAGGGCAAGCATAATTGCTCCTCTGGCTTCTCCGAGTGATAAAACTGAGCGCACATTTTTTGCATAGAAAATTTTCTCAATACTAGCCTGGTCGGGTTGGAATTCATTGATGATAGCGGTAATTTCTTCATGTATTTTCAAAATTCGTTTTTGCAACTTATCTTTGCTGGAAGTAGTGATTTTACCAAAGGTTATAGGTTTCAGGCGAGAACGATTGGCCTTGAGTATAGCATATCCAGTTACAACTGAACCAGGATCGATGCCCACTATTATGGTTTTTTCTTTACTCATCAGATGCTACATGTTCCAGGACATCATCATCGATATCAAAATTTGCATAGACATCCTGCACGTCATCCAAATCTTCTAGATCGTTGATAATATTAATGATTTGACCGGCATTATCATTTGCTGGAACGGTATTTTTGGGTTTAAATATGAGCTGATAGTTTTCAATCTCTATCTCCTGTTCTTCCAGGGCAGAAACCACATTATGCATCTCATTAGATTTAGTGGAGAGAATATAGAATTCATCTTCAGTTTCCATATTTTCTGCTCCCCCTTCCAGAGCAAGCATCATCATTTCATCTTCATCAATATCGTTCTTTTTTATCATAATTGAACCGATGCGAGTAAAATTCCAAGCTACAGCACCTTTTTCAGCCAGATTACCATTGTGGGATGTGAGAATATGTCTAATTTGTGATACAGTTCTTTTACTATTATCAGTTAAACCATCTATCATTAAGGCAACTCCACCTGGAGCATAGCCCTCATACAGGAATGGTTCGTAGTTCACGCCTTCCAGCTCTCCGGTTCCTTTTTTAATTGCCCGTTCGATGTTGTCCTTGGGCATATTTGCATTCTGAGCTTTAATTATAGCAGAGCGCAGGTCAGGATTAATTTCCGGATCTCCCCCCTTCTCTCTGGCAGCAACAGTAATTTCACGGATAATTTTAGTAAATATTTTACCACGCTTGGCGTCTTCTTTACGTTTTTTATGCTTAATCGAACTCCATTTATTATGTCCGGACATAAATCCTCCAAAATTCTTTTTGCAGAATCAAATTATTCATCCTGTTTGCTGTCCCGAATGACTTGCTCAGCAATATCATTAGGTAGTTTCTGATAATATCCAAACTCTTGTGAAAAATATCCTTTACCTTTGGTTAAAGATTTTAGAGTGGAATAGTAATCATAAAGTTCTGACAAAGGAAGCTCAGCATTAATAACCTGGTTATTACCGTCCTGAGACATACCAAGAATCTTACCTCTAATACTACTGATATTTCCCATAACATCACCCATACTTTCAGTGGGTACAACAATTTTAATTTTATGAATGGGTTCAAGTAGAATGGGTTTAGATTTAACAAAGGCATCTTGTAATGCTTTGCGAGCTGCCACTTTAAAAGCTTTCTCTGAGGAATCGACATCATGAAAATCTCCGTCATAAAGTTCAACACTAAGATCAACACCAGGAAAACCAGCCAGAATTCCCTGGGCCAATGTCTCGCTTAAACCTTTTTCTACAGCTGGAATAAATTTACTGGGAATAACTCCGCCCACAATTGAATCTATGAATTCAAAACCGGAACCAGATTTAAGAGGAGCAACTTTAATATAAACTTCACCATATTCACCGTGACCGCCGGTCTGTTTTTTGTGGCGATATTTTGCTTTTGTTTTTCCACGAATTGTTTCTTTATAAGGAATCCGCGGTTTGGAAAGTTTTGCATCGATATTATAGTCGTTTTTTAATTTATTTTGGACAAGGTTAATTTGAGTATCTCCCTGACCAGCTAAGATACTCTGCTGTGTTTCATCATCATATTCCAGGTGAATTGAGGGATCCTCTCCAATAATTTTTGATAGAGCTGGACCAATCTTATCCTCATCAGATTGACTCTGAGGTTTAATTGATTTCCAGTAAACACTCTCGGGATAATCAAAAGGTCTTACAATAATTCGCTCACCTTTATCAGCAAAACTGAAGTTAGTTTGAGAGCCTTTGATTTTAACCAAACCGCCAAAATCACCACAAGGGACTGCATCTGCATCTTCTCTTTTTTTACCAGAGATAAAATACATTTGACCAACCTTATTTTTTGTTTGATTATTTACGATTTCAAACTCATCTCCAGTCTCCAATGATCCTGAATAGAGGCGTACAAGTGAAACATCTCCCTGATTGGGTACGTAAAAAGTCTTGAGCACAAAACCAAGGGTCTTATCATAATTGTCTAAATCAAGTTCAACTTTCTCACCATTCTTTTCAACTTCAATGGAATTGATGTCCTGAGGAGAGGGAAAAATATCATTCGTTAGATCCATAACTTGATTTACACCAATATTACTTGTGGCGGAACATGACATAACCGGTAGAATGTTGCCCTGGATAAATGAAGCCTTGAGCCCATCGTGAATTTCTTCAGGAGA
>LSCK01000068.1 GCA_001577135.1 Cloacimonetes bacterium TCS60
CATCTAGCTCGGGATGTTAGAAATCATTTGATTAAACAAGGTTTGAATGTTATTTCATTTAGCAATGCAAAAAGATTTTGTTACCTGAAAAGCGTCATCATCGTTAAAAAAATGAATTATTCCAAACTTAAGCATTTAAGATCTCGTATTAAGATAAAAAATATATATAAACAAATTAATAAATATTCTGAATTCGATTTTATTATAATAATCGGAAAGGATTACAAACAATACTTTAAGATAGGTTAAGATGGAAAATTTATCAATAGAAGAAAAATTGGAATTGTTAACAAATTTAGCTAAAGAGAAAAAAGCTCTCAAGCTAATTGATCTGGATGTAAGTGATGTGAATGATATGACTGACACCCTACTGGTTTGTTCCGGAGAAGGCACAATCCATACCAAAACGATTGGAAAATATATCATTGAGCAATCCAAAAAATTTGGAGTGCAGTTACACCATAAAGAGGGCTTGCAAAATGGGAAATGGATTCTCCTGGATTTTTCCGATGTTGTAATTCATATTTTTGATCAAAAAACCCGTGAATATTACAAATTAGAGCATTTGTGGCGAGAAATAATCGATAAAAAAAATAAAAAAATCGAGGAGGGTAAAAAATAAATATGCTAATTGATACTATTAAAAATAAATTTTTTCAATCATTCGAACAACTAGATGTGAAGGTACCTAAAAAAAATGAGCTAGAAATTGAACACCCTAAACATAAAAGCCACGGAGATTATTCCTGTAATATTGCTCTTAAAAAAGCAAAGGAATATAAAACAAATCCCCTGGAGCTTGCTAAGAATCTTGCTAAAATTCTCGATAAAGATTCCCTCTTTCAAAAGGTTGAAGCAGTTAAACCAGGTTTTGTTAATCTGTATATCTCTAAAAAAATGTTGAGAAATATTCTGCAAGAGATTAATGATCAAAAAGAAGATTATGGTCGTAATTCTCAATCTGAAAATTGTCAGAAAGTTTTAATTGAATTTGTAAGTGCTAATCCTACAGGTCCTTTAAATGTAGTAAATGCAAGGGCATCGGCTTTTGGAGACTCTCTCGCTAAAATTATGAATTTTCTGGGACACGAAGCACAATCTGAATATTATATAAATGATGCTGGAAACCAAATAGATATTTTAGTGGAATCAATCGATGTAGAGATGCATCGCATCGAGGAGATGCCTGTAAAAGAAGTAGAAGATGGCTATAGAAATAGTTATATAACAGAAGTCGCATCTGATATTTTGGAGCAAGAACATCAATCAATTTTTCGCATTTCCGAAGCAAACAAGGATAAAAAGATCAGAAAATATGCCATTAATGGAATTTTGCGTCGTCAGCAAGAATCTCTACTGGACTTTAACGTATTCTTTGATAATTGGATTTCTGAGCAGACCCTGCGCAATAAAGGTAGCGTAGAGGATGTCTTAAGTTATCTTGCAGAAACTGACTATATTTATGAAAAGGATGATGCCATGTGGGTGAGTACTAGTAAATTTGGCGATGATAAGGACAGAGTAATCATGAAAGGTGATGGTACTACCACTTATCTTGTTCCGGATTTAGCTTACCATATTTCGAAATATAAAAGAGGATTTAACAAACTGATAGATATTTTAGGACCTGATCACCATGGCCATACCAAAAAACTGAATGCTGGAATGAAAATTCTAGGCTATGATCCCCGTATTCTCAATTTTATTATTTTGCAGCAGGTCGATTTTGTTTTGGGAGACAAAAAAGTAAAAATGTCCAAGCGAGAAGGCAATATATTTTCTCTGGATCAATTAATAGAAGAAGTGGGCACTGATGCATCACGCTTTTTCTTTTTGATGAGAAAATCTAATTCTCCCCTGGATTTTGATATTGAACTTGCCAAAAAACAATCCAATGAAAACCCGGTTTATTACGTTCAATACGCTCATGCTCGCATAAATAGTATTGAAAAAAAGGCAAGCGAAGAGTGCATTGAGCTTAAGGAATTCGAAGCTAAATTCCTCAGAAGATTAAGATATGAAGAGGAATGGAACCTTATCCGTAAATTAATGAAATTTCCTGAACTGCTCGCCCATATTTCTGATACACACTCTGTCCACTTACTCACGAATTATTCGATGGAATTGGCTTCCACTTTCCACACATTTTATCAAAAACGCAGAGTTGTAAATCCCAGATATAAAAAATTGTCTATTGCAAGGCTCTACCTCTGTAAAGCTACTCAAATCATTATTGCTAACAGCTTAAGACTACTGGGAATATCTGCTCCCAAATCGATGTAATATCTTGTCTGGTTAGCTTTTGCAATTTCAACTTTTACTTGTTATTTCTAGTGTGATTCCATTGGAGAAATCATGTTTATATTTCTTAGTCGATTGAAAAAAATTGACAACAAATGCAGCTGGAGCCAAACTTAAATTTATGAAAAAAATTTTATTAAGCAACGATGATGGTGTTTCTGCAACCGGTATAAATAAATTAGCAGATGTTCTAAGAAAAACATACGATGTCACAATTATAGCTCCGGACAGAGAGCAAAGTGCATCCTCACAGGCTTTAACCTTGCATTGTCCCCTACGCCTAAAAAAAATCAGGAGCAAAGTTTTTTCTGTGGACGGCACGCCCACCGATTGTGTAAACCTTGCTCTTAAGGTAGTTGCCAACGACGATATAGATCTCGTTATTTCCGGTATTAACCGTGGGCAGAACATGGGCGAAGATGTACTTTATTCAGGAACTCTCGCCGCTGCTATAGAAGCAATGAATCTGGGCTTTCCCGCAATGGCTGTATCACTTACAGACCCTGGAGCTGATTTTTCGGATTGTGCGCAAATCGTAAATTCAATTTTAGAAAAAAATATCTTCTCCATTTTGTCAGCTAATACTGTTCTAAATATTAATATTCCACCTTTGCCACTAGAAAAAATCAAAGGTATAAAAGTAACTAAATTAGGACATAGAGTTTATGATGATTTCATTGAGGAAAGGATAGATCCAAGGGGCAAATCTTACTTCTGGATTGGGGGAGAAGCACCGGAATGGCAAGGTGATGAAGATACA
>LSCK01000069.1 GCA_001577135.1 Cloacimonetes bacterium TCS60
TTGGGCAGAATAATTTCATCCACATCAATTCTATCTAAAATATATTCCGCTCCCCCGATATGGTCTGCATGCGGATGCGTCAAGATCAGTAGATCAAGGTGGCTAACCTCACTACTCCGGAAAAAGGGAATAATGACCTGTTTGGCAAAATTATTTTTATTTGTTTTATTGCCTGTATCGATCAAAATATTTTTACCTGCGGGAGACTGAATAAAGATGGCATCTCCTGTTTTTACATCCAGAACAGTAATCTGCAATCTTTGCTCAGAAAAAAATCCGGGCAGAAAAAACAACGATACAATGAGCAGAAATCCTGCTCCTATTACAAATATCCTGCGTCTCCTCTTTGCTCTTCTATCCCAAAACAAAACCATAAGCCCCATTAATGCCATGATAGACCAAGCTTGCCAACTTTTTATAGCAAAGAAATCAATTAATAATACTTTGTTCGCACTGACAAAATGTGAAATATAAAAAAGTATATGTAGCAATAATTTTTCAGAGGCAACGTAAAATTGAGTAACAAAAGGTAATGGCATTAAAGTTGTTAAAAGGCCTAGAGGTAAAATTACAGAAATTAGCGGTATAGCGAGGACATTTGCCAGTATCCCTCCCAGAGCAATCTTATTGAAATAAAGGCTGGTAAGTGGAGCCAGTATCAGCTGCACGACCAAACTGACCAGCATCAAATTTAGCAACCAAAATAGTGAGCTGCATTTTGCTCTAATTGGTCTTATTAAATTTATTGTAAGTGGTAGGACGACTAAAATTGAAAATACAGAAAGAAATGAAAATTGGAATCCAACACTGAATAACTGGGCAGGCTGGAGTAATAAAATTACAAAACCAGCAGCAAATAAAATATTAACATTTTCAATATTTCTCTGAAACATACGTCCTAACAAAAACAAGGAGATCATGATAACTGCCCTTTGGACAGAGGGAGCTGCATGCGATAGAAAAATATAATAAATTAGGACAACGATAGTAATTATGCGTGCAACACCTCGTTTTCTAAATATAATTTGAAATAAAACCAGTAAAATCAGGGCGATGACCCCTGTATGCAATCCGCTTACTGCTAAGATGTGAGACAAACCGGAGTTGGCAAAATCTGTTTGAAGTTTATCTGGTAAATCGCACTTCTCGCCCAGGATTATTGCTTTAAGAAAACCCGCTTCTCTAGCATTATATATTCCATCAATCCTTTGCCTGATCCATCTGCGAGGTTGTATAATTAGATAATAATATAAATTCTTAGAGGAAGTCCGCACCTCTATATTATCTTCGGAAAAAAGAAAGGCAGTGGCATAAATTTGTTTACTTTCCAGATAATCTTTATAATTAAATGCATAAGGATTATTATTTTTTCGGGGTTGCTGTAAACTGGCTCTAAATTGTATCTGCTCTCCATATTGCAATCTGCTTCTCTCTTTGATAAACAGCAGCATTTTCCCCTGAGTTTTTGTGTGTTCAATTTGATTAACCTCTATTAAAATTTTACTCTTATCTGCGTATAACTCTGGTTCGGTCATAATCTTCCCCTGTACGCTGATCTTTTCTGAACCCAGTTTGGGAATAATGTGTTTGATATGATCTGGTGGGCTCATTTGACTCAGGGAAAACCGTAAACCCCCTAAAATAACAATCAAAAATAAAATTAATAAAAGTGACCTTCTATTGCTCAGGAAGATAAAAATTGAAGTGATTAAGAAAGCGGCAACACATAGCCAATAAACAGGTCGAAAAATTTCAGCCAGGAGAATACCTGCAACCAGGGATAAAAATATGACTACAAAGGGACGTCTATTCAGTTTGTCGCTAACTAAAACAAAAAGGCCAGGCACCACAATATCACCCCTTCCTCCAATTAATGGTTTTATTTAACTATAATCGGTATAAACTTTCTTTTTTATCTTTTTATCAGTTGCTAAGATAGTTTTCAAATCGGGTTGTTTTATATTTTCTGTCTGTATAAGTTTTTCTACAATTTTGGGAATCTCTGTGAAAGATATTTTTTCATGCAAAAACAGGTCAACTGCCGCTTCATTTGCTGCATTAAACACAGTAGGCATGCTCCCGCCCGTTCTGCCCACTTCATAAGCCATCTCCAACATTGGGTACTTCTCATAATCCACTGGTGTGAAAGTTAGAGCAGAGAGGGTTTGCACATCAGTAAAATCTGCAGTTGCAGGTAGCCTTTGGGGATAGGAAAGAGCTAGCTGGATAGGTATTTTCATATCAGGATAGCTCAGCTGAGATAAGAGAGAGCCATCTATGAATTCGACCAGGGAATGTATAATAGATTGGGGATGAATTACAGTTTCTATTTTATCATAAGGAAGTTGAAAAAGATAATGAGCTTCTATGACTTCCAGCCCCTTGTTTGCCATTGTAGCTGAATCCACAGTAATTTTATTCCCCATGTCCCAGGTTGGATGAACTAAAGTATCAGCAAGTGTAATTTTGGGGAAATCTTCCTTCTTCCAATCCCTAAAAGCGCCCCCGGAGGCAGTTAAAATTATTCTTCTGATCTCTGTACTCCTGGCCGTGCCCATCAAACATTGCAAAATAGCGCTGTGTTCACTATCCACGGGAATAAGTTTAGAATCGTTGTTCTTTATAATATAATTTATTAGCTCTCCGCTCATAACAAGAGATTCTTTGTTGGCAAGCGCAACTGTCTTCTCGCTTTTTAGTCCTTTTACGGTATAAACCAAACCAGCAGAGCCCACAATAGCATTTAGCATTATATCATAATCTATTTCATCTAAAAACTGTAAGGTGTCTGCATTTCCCCTGATAAAATTTTCAGCAACAACGGATTTTCCCTTTGGGATATTAGAATTTGTAAGGGCTAAATTAGGAATCTGGAATTCTCGCCCAATCTTTATCAGTTTTTTAAATTGAGAATGGGCAGAAGCAAGTACAATTTCAAATTTATCCTTATGCTCATTTATTACTTCCAGAGCGGAAGTACCGATAGAACCTGTAGCACCAAGCAAAACAATTTTTTTCTTCATAATTATCTCAAAATCGTAAGATAGAAATAGAGGAGAGGTGCTGTGATCATAAGGCTATCAAACCTGTCCAAAATCCCACCATGTCCGGGAATTAAATGGGAGGAATCCTTGACTCCTAAAAATCTCTTTAGAGTTGACTCAATAAGATCTCCTATCTGGTCGAAAATACCAACAATTATAGCAAGAGCAATACAATCCTGCCAACTGCTCAATAATTGAATATGAAATAAGCTCATCACAAGAGTATTGCCTAAAAAACAAAAAATAAAAGCGGAGGCGATTCCAGCAACAAACCCGCAAATTGATTTGTTTCTACTGGCCTTAAATATGTTCCTCACCTTACCAAATTTAGAACCGATCACATAAGCAGCTGTGTCTGTAATCCAAACAAGTATCATAAGAAACATAAGCAAATAGTTTCCCCGAGGTAATTCTGTAATCAAATAAAGAAATTCCAGGGTCAGAGAAATGTAGAACAGGCCAAAAAAAGAATAAGAGATGCGAGGCGTTGCCTGGTCTATTTTGTTATGAAATATTTCAATGATAAACAAGCTAATCAGAAAGAACAGTAATAAAAATATTACAGGGTTGATACCAAAAAAATAGATAAATATGTGAGTAATCAAAGTAGCAATCAAGAGGAATGAGAAATGCAATCGTAATTTTTTTTGATTTTTCAATAATTCATAGTACTCTTTGATGCCCAGTAGAGCGACTATCGAGATCAATATTTGCAGATAAATTCCCCCTAACCAGGCAAAAAGAAGCATGACTGGTCCGTAAATGAGAGCAAAAATCAATCGTATATTGAAATCCTTCATGCTAAATTACTACTTTACCTCTATATCACCGAAACGGCGTTTTCTTTTCTGAAAATCAAGCAGAGCTTGCAAAAATTTTATTTTATTAAAATCCGGCCATAGGGTATTGGTAAAAAACAATTCGGAGTAAGCTGACTGCCAGACAAGAAAATTGCTCAATCTTTGTTCGCCACTGGTTCTGATAATCAAATCGGGATCTGGAAATTTACTTGTATATAAGTTATCATCGATTTTCTCTTCAGTTACTAATGGATTCTTTTCCTGAGAAATTATTCTGTTTGCAGCATCTACTATCTCTTTTTTCCCACCATAATTTATAGCTAAGATAAGATTTAGCCCGGTGTTATCCTTGGTCTTTTCGTATGCCCTTTCAAACTTTTTTAAAAAGCTGGATTTTAGACCCTCTTTAGAACCGACAAAATGAATCGTAACGTTGCTCTTAGCCAATTCATCAATCTCTCGCACCAGGCTATTTTCGATAAGATTAATTACAAACTGTACTTCCTTTTTGGGACGGCGCCAATTTTCCGTAGAGAATGAATAAAGGGTAAGATAATCAATCTGCAGCCTACCACAAATTTCCACAATGCTTCTTACAGTTTTAACACCAGCCTGGTGACCCTTGATGCGAGGTTTACCACGTTTTTTCGCCCAGCGACCATTACCGTCCATGACAATGCCAATATGCTGAGGAATTGAATTCTTTTTTACTTTTTTTATTAATTTATCGACTGTTGTCATAATGAAAAATTGTTATCAACCATTAAAAGGTGTAACCCAAACTTAAACCGGCCCAAATACTTCCTTCGCCGTCTCCATTAAACAGGGGGGTAAAACCAAGTTTATAGATAAAACCGGTTGTTCTGGGTTGGTGGCGATAACCGATTGTGGCAGTATAAAGTGGCATAAATTCTTCATCTGTGTCCATCTTCATACCCCAGAAATCATCTCCCTTTACCCAGGCTGCAAAAACACCCAGCCCCATTTCAAAGTGATGAGATGCGTGACCCGTAAGGAAATTTATCATAATAGGTGAACCGGTAATATCAATATCTAATCCGATTGGTATGAAAATACTTTCGGTTGTGAAACCAACTCTACCACTCCAGTTGGGTGAAAAACGGTATTCATAGTTTACAGAACCAAGAATACCCTGGCCTAAAAGTTCTAAATAAATACAATTTTTTGTATAATTGTTATTTTCCTGAGCATTTAAAATGCTGCTAAATATTAAAAAAATTAAAAACAACCATACAATGATTTTTTTCATTTTAACTCCCGTATAATTTTTTAAAATTCAGAAAATTGCCAAGAATTATGTCAATCTTTTCAAATTAGTATTTATTTTGATTCTTTTACGACAAGAGTCATTCGGTCCATTTCAACTACTTCAATTTTGCTGTTTTTTTCGATTTTATCTCCTTTAGTCTTAGCATTCCAGAGCTCACCTCTTACCCAGACTTTTCCCTCGGGATCAAGTGCGATTTTTACATACCCTGTTTTGCCAATTTCTCCCTCTCTACCTGTTTTAATTTTGCTTTTATGCACCTTCAATACAAGGGTTAGGAGTAAAGCAAAAAACAAAACAGAGAAGATAGCAACTCCCACAATAAGACTTACGGAAATTTGTAAAAATGGGGCATGCGAACGGATTAACATCATAGAACCTAAAATAATAGCCACAACACCTCCTATGCCTAAAATTCCAGAGGATTGTACTTTTACCTCCAGTATAATTAAAACGATTCCAGCAAAAATTAATAAGATACCAACTAAATTAATGGGTAGATTAGATAAAGCAAATAAAGCTAACAACAAAGAAATTGAACCAAAAACTCCGGCAAAACCGATGCCAGGATTGGAAAATTCGGCTAAAATCCCATAGAAACCCAGCATGAGGAGAATATAAGCAATATTTGGATTACTAATATGATAAAGGAACTGTTCAATAATATTCATTTCATGAGTAACAATTTCCAAATCCTTCGTGTTAAATTCGTATTCAACTCCATTCTTGGTAATATGCAAACTATCCAACTTGGTGAATAATTGCTCTCGGGTTTGCGCTATAAATTCAACAACATTTTTCTCCTTAGCTTCTTTGGCGGTTAAAGAAATACTTTGCTTAACCATTTTCTCAGCAACCTTTTCATTCCTTTTATGCTTCTTTGCCATACCGGTGATATAAGTTACCATGTCGTTCACAACTTTCTTCTGCATGGTAGAATCCATTTTCCCACCCATGTTTACAGGATGAGCAGCACCAATGCTGGATGTAGGTGCCATGGCGCAAACATCACAGGCCATCATGATGAACGCTCCGGCTGAGGCAGCATGAGCACCAGCAGGTGTTACATAGCCAAC
>LSCK01000007.1 GCA_001577135.1 Cloacimonetes bacterium TCS60
GAGATTTTACATAGATTAAAGGGGAAGGCAAAGCGAGTAGCAAATTTTATTTTTCATGATAAAGAGATTTCGGCTCTGCAAGATATAGCAAATGTTGTTTCTATAAAACGTCTGGGATTCAATGATCACGGTCCTGTTCATATGCTAAAAGCTGCAAATAATGCTATGATTATGTTTGACCTGTTGCAAAAAGCAAAAATAAAAATGAACATGGTAAGTGAAGGATTAGGAAGCTCTACCGATAGTAGGATATCTGTGCTCATTGCTTCACTCCTACACGATATCGGTATGTCCGTAACCCGTGATAACCATGAAATGGTGAGCTTGATAAAATCTCGAGCTATTATAAAAAAGATTTTAGATCAATTTTATGACAAATTAAATAAAAAGTTGGTGATTCAAAATTTCGTGGAAGAGGGGATTATTGGACATATGGGTACGCAAAAAATTCACTCTCTAGAAGCTGGACTAGTGCTGATCGGAGATGGCTGCGATATGGAAAAAGGTAGAGCCAGAATTCCCATCCTTCTTTCCACCACCCCACGTCGTGGAGATATTCACAAATATTCCTCACGTTCCATTAACAATGTAAAAATCGTCGGAGGAGAGGTAAAACCTATTAAAATCGTAGTTGAGATGAACCACTCAGTCGGAGTTTTTCAGCTGGAAGAGGTTCTTTATCCTAAAATTGCTTCCAGTCCAGTTAAACCATATGTAGAATTGTATGGTGATGTAGATGGAGAAGAAAATTTACAGTATCTTTAATTAATACAGGAGAAAATATGGATTCTATCATTTCAAAATTAAATTCCAACCCGATCCTTTTTATTATTCTCATTGCTCTAGCCATTATGTTGTTAATCTCAATTATTAAACGTGTCTGGCGTTTGTTTGTAACTGTGGTTGTTATTTTGCTGATATACATAGGTTATCTCTTCTTTACAGGGCAGCCTATCCCTACCACGCGTCAGGAGGTAAAGGAACATGTAAAAGAGCAAACTGACAAATTGAAGCAGCAGGGAAATGAGTTTTTGGAAAAGACAAAGGATGATATTGTGAAGGAGACTAAAAAAAAGGTCATTGAGGAAGGAAAAAAGAAATTAAATCAATAAATCAGTGGAAAAATTTAAACCTTTTGCAGCACTTTTCCTCTAACTTCATATAGAAATCATAAAATGGAAAATCCCGATATAAATTCGCTTTTTTCGGAAAATTATCAAAAAATATTTCGTTTAGCTTTGAAAATGCTAAAAAACGAGCAAGATGCTGAGGACGCCACTCAGAATATTATGAAACTAGCTTATGAGAATTTGGAAAGTTTTCGCTGGCAAGCAAAATTTTCTACCTGGTTGTTTCGCATTGCCCTAAACCATATTTATTCCTATACAAGAAAGCGAAAGAAAAAGCGTCATAACACTGTAAAATTAAATTACAGTTATCCGGACTCGAATAATCCGGAAAAAAAATTATACACCAATGAGTTGTTCAAAAATCTGGAGGAATTTATCCAGGATCTGCCAGACAAACAGAAGGAAGTTTTTCTGATGCGCTATTATTCAAATTTAAAATTTAAAGAAATTGCTGAAATTCTGGGCAAAAAATTGGGTACTGTTAAAAGCAATTATTTTTTTGCTATGAAAAAGATAAAACAGGGATTTAAACAAAATAATTTGTTAGATTTTGAGGAACAATTATGAAATGTATTAAAGAGAGTGAATTTTTAGATTATTTTAACGGTGAACTCTCACCAACCCGAAAGGATGAGGTAGAGGATCATATTAGAATTTGCCCCGAATGCAAACTTAAATTTAAGGAATGGAGAGAGGTAGTAGAGGTTACAGAAAATTTCGTGGAAGAAGATAAAAAAAGTATGGAGATACCAGATTTTAATATTGCTGCTATTACCTCCGATGCGGATACAGAAGAGAGTGAGAGTGATTTTCCCTGGATCCGATACTGGCTTAAACCTGCCCTGGCTGTTGCTGCTGTTTTAATCATCTCCCTCTCAGTTCTCTTTTTTCCTGAGTCAGATGAGGTTGGCGCACCTTCTAACAATATCTTAGTTGTGCAGGAAGATATCTGGCAAACTAGCGCTATTAAGCTAAATACAGCAAATTATTCCTATCTCGAAGGAGCTCTCCTGCAAGAGATTTACAGTGATAGTGAATTGAGAGATCAGATAATGGCTGGTAATTTGGCAGGTTATGATCAATTTTTGGGGAAAGATATCACTTATGAAGAGATGAAAGAGGCCGAGATACAATTGTTAGAAAAAGAGTTAGAGAAAATGCAAACATCATAAATAATTAATTGTTGGAGTATACCATGAAAAAAATAAGTATAATAATAGTTGTTTTTTTAGGAATGAGCTTAAATTTGTTGGGCGAACCTGGTCCTCCTCACTCTAGGGATCACAAAGTACTACAGGAATACCGTAATTTACGTTTATTGCAAACCCTAAATTTGTCAGAAAAGCAGTCAGAAAAAATATTGCCCCTATTAAATAAAATCGAGCAACATAAAAACAATTCGTTTGTGGAGCAGCAAAATTTAACAGATCAAATTGAGCAAAAATTGTCAAAGGGAGCTAGCCGACAAGATATAAAGCGGCTTAACCAAAAATATTTAAATTTGATGACCAGTCAAATGAAACAGATGAAAAAGGATTTGCAAAAATTGCAAAAGGCGTTAACACCCGAGCAGTTTTCCCGCTTCCTACTATTTGAGAGGAGATTTGGGCGGAGATTAAAAGAGCGTCTGGAAAAGATGCAGCGCATGAATAAAAAGTGAACTAGCCGAGCTTGGTTTTTTTTATATAGATCTCGGAGAACTGTTTACGCTGGAATATTGATATTTTCTTTTGTTTGAGAAGTTCCAAAATCGCCAGGAAAAAAGTGATAATCTCAAGACGATTACACTTCTCAATAATTGAAGAAAACAACACCTTTTGATTATGTTCAAGCAATTTCATTAATTCTACCATCTTATCCTCTATCTTGTACTGCTCCAAGGTGATTTCCTCTTCCACCTCTTGCGGTTGCTTTAGAATGTGCTGCTGGATGGAAGTGATTAAATCATAAACATTACCCTGCTCATCTTCAATATTATAACTAACAGCTCCCTTTTTCATGGTATTTGTCAATTGTTTGTTGATAGAAGGATAAAAATACCGCTTGTTTTCCTCTTCCAGATTGGTTAAAACTTTGGCCGTTTCCTTCATTTTTTTGTAGGCGAGCAGATTATTGACTAATTCTGTGCGGGGATCTTCTATCCCGTCTTCATTCACAATTAAATTGGGCAAGAGTGATCTGAGCTTTATCTGCATCAAAGTTGCTGCCATCTCGGTAAATTCACCTTCAGTTGAGATGTTGAGCTCCTGCATAAGAGAGAGATGTTCGAGATATTTTTCCAGGATAAAGGAGATGGGAATGTTGTAGATCTCTACCTCATGCTTTTTTATGAGATAGAGAAGCAGATCCATAGGACCTTCGAAATTGGATAATTTTATCGTATATTTGTCTGGCATTAGACCTACATCTTTATACCAGTAAAAATCTGGACAAAGAAATAAATAGGGGGAAGTATGATATTGCCGATTATATTCAGATTGAGCAAGCGGCTGACAATAATTATACCCAAAAAGATGAACATCCCTTTTTGTTCGAATTTTTGAAATTTATAATAGGCCTCATCGCTCAGAAAAGCACCCAGAATTTTAGAACCATCCAGAGGAGGGAAGGGGATCAAGTTAAAGAAACCCAGCGCTAAATTGATAAAGATGGTATAAAAAATGATCATAACAAATATATTGGGATTTTGTGTGTACATATTGGGAGAAAGCAGGCGAAAAAACAGACTGAAGACTGCTGCCATGATGAAGTTAGCAGCTGGACCTGCCAGAGAGACAAGGGCAGTATCTTTTTTCATATCTTTGAAATTATAAGGGTTGATCGGAACCGGTTTTGCCCAACCAATGTGAACAATAAATAGCATCAAAGTACCGATGGGATCCAGGTGTTTAATGGGATTCAAAGTAAGCCTACCAGCTCTGTAAGCTGTATCATCTCCCAGCTGGTGAGCAATTAAACCATGTGAAAATTCATGGATTGTCAAAGCGGAGAGTACGGGAAAAAGTAGGGTAACAAATTGTTGTATGAAATTCATATTTTCCTAATCTTGATTCAATAATTTATCAAAACTGTTTTTTGCAGTTCTATAGCGAAAGCCCTTGCGTTGTAAATAAGCCAGAGCCTTCTGTTTTCGTTTTTTTTTGTCTTTTCTTTTGATAGAATTTTTCTTCTTATTTAAAAGAGTATCAGACATCTCCTGTAGTTTTTCTTTGGTCACATATTTGTCAAACAGGGAAGTTATAATTTCAGATGAAATACCTTTTTTGTACATTTTCTTTCTTAGAAAGTATTTTCCTTGAGGGTGATGGTCAAGCAAATCGGTCAGATAATTTTCAGCAAAGCGTTTGTCATCTATGTAGCCATAATCCTTGAATTTTTGGACCAACTTTTCTCTGACAGAAGAGGAGATCTTTTTTAATTTTAATTTGTATCTGATCTCCTTTTCAGAACGAAAGCGATATTTAAGGTAGTGAAGAAGAGCCTTTTCACCTGTAAAAAGTTCAATTTTCTCTCGCAGGGCTTCCAGTTCTTCAGAACTGTATTCATCAGCTTGCGAGAGGGAAAACTTTTCTAGTGCTTTTGCTGAAAGTGAAAAGGCATATTTATTATTTATGAATACTTTGTATTTATTTCTTCTTTTTTGTTTTTTTATCCTTGTTATCTTCATCATTTTTCTTCTTTGCAGTGTCATCTTCAATCAGTCCCAGAGCAATTTTTACCTTCTTTTCAATCTCTTTTCTGATCTTATCATTTTCCTTAAGAAAATCTTTTGCTTGCTGCGTTCCCTGGCCCAATTGTGTACCATCATAAGAATACCAGGCGCCTTTTTTGTCGATAATGTCTTTATCAACGCCCTCCTTGATCAAGACACCTTCGTGGGAAATTCCTTCTCCATAAATGATATTAAACTCAGCTTGTTTAAAAGGAGGAGCTAACTTGTTTTTAACGATCTTAACCCAGGTAACAGTTCCGATAATATCTTTAGAAGGAGAGTCCTTTATGCTGGGTCCCTTTTTTAAATAGATCCTGAGGGATGTGTAAAATTTTAAAGCAACTCCACCACTGGTCGTGCGGGGGTTCATGTAGGGCGTTACGCCAATTTTCATACGAGTTTGATTAATAAAGATGAGGGAGCAGTTTGATTTGCTTATAATACCTGTTAATTTTCGTAGTGCCTGTGACATGAGACGAGCCTGCAATCCTACATGCGAATCTCCCATCTCTCCGTCAATCTCTGATTGTGGTACAAGAGCAGCTACTGAATCGACAATGATCAGGTCAACTGCATTACTTCTCACTAAAGTTTCAGCAATTTCCAGGGCTTGTTCGCCTGTGTCAGGCTGGGAAATTAGCATCTCATCGGTGTTTATACCCAGTTTTCTAGCATAGATGGGATCAAGGGCATGCTCTGCATCGATGAAGGCAATAACCCCATCTTGTTTCTGAGCTTCCGCTGCAATATGAAGTGCTAAAGTAGTTTTACCGCAAGCCTCTTCACCATAAATTTCGGTTATTCTACCACGGGGAATACCACCAACTCCAAGGGCAGCATCAAGGTTGATAGCGCCAGTTGGAATAACATCTACATCTACTTTTGCACCACTGCCTAATTTCATGATCGAGCCTTCACCATATTTTTTTTGAATCTGACCGATTGCCGAATTTAAGCTGGAATTATCTGATTTTTTCTTTTTCTTAGCCATTATTTGATCCTCCAAATAATTATTTTTATTTTTTTGAAAAACTAAATTTGTCTATAATTGAGTAGATTGGTCCTTTGGGCGTCAACTTACTTTTAAATAAAGTTAAACCAGAGCAGTTTATTGTTTTAATTATAGGGGATGTCTTTGAAAAAATTGCTCTCCAATCCACCTTCATGGGATATTTTACACGAGCCAGGGTGGTGTGAAGATTGAGAGGTCTCTTTGCCTTTTCAAAATCTGCTTTCACAAGTTTTGTTTCTAACAGAGTGAATATGTTATTGGCAATACCAGTATCCTCCACCATATCATACCAAAGGATGCGGGGTCGATCCGGAGTAGGAATAACAGCCAGCTGACCGAATTGGATTGCAAAAGGATAGAACTGCTCCGTAATTTTTGTTAGGATGTCA
>LSCK01000070.1 GCA_001577135.1 Cloacimonetes bacterium TCS60
GGGATTTCCATGTTCTCCGCCAAGCCCTGCAGGTTGTCCGTAGCCCCAATCAATTTCTGAAGTCCAATCAGGATCTGTATCCATATTCCACTCGTACACCAATTCTGATTCACCTACAAACAGGTACACTTCCCGCGTAATATCGGCAAAATCATCAGCCAGGGTGCTAAAATAAATTGTGGAATGGTAAGCGCCTGCGGGTAGAGTTTGAGCTTGATTAGTTATCCGAATTATTATATTTGTGGAATCGTCCGGGTTCAGGCTTCCGCTTAAATTGCCCTCTACTGCAAACCATTCTTGTGAAATATCATAACTTACTTCGTAGGTTTTTGCGACCACGTCTTTGTTTTTGATTGTATAAACAATGCTATCCGGGTTGAAGGGACCACCTTGCTCACCTTCGGAGCGCAGGTTTTGTTCCGGCAGTACTTTCATGCCTCGTTCTGTAGTGTAAGCCTTAAGGCAGAAGTTTCCTGTTTCATTCCAACTTGGATCGGAAAAATTGTACATGAAGAGATCATGCCAGGAGGAGCTCTCTTTGTAATAACTCTGATTCGCCTCAGCAGAAGATTGCACAATGGTTCGATAATCAGCACCTAAAAGTACAGGAACATCTGAGGTGCGGTCAATAGCATGTCCGCCCTGTGATAGATTTAGGTAGATATAAAAATCATCTCCCGTATCAATTCCGACGAGGTCCGGAATCTGTATCGTGTGATAGCCTCTAAAATCACAATTACCCGTTATAGTCGTGGAAAGGGGATTATTTAATTCTCCGTCTGTAAAATCATCGTATATAATTAATTCATAATCGACCATATCTTCAGCTGTAAAAATTGAAACAGCATTTATCAGCATATCCTCTTCTGCCGTAAATTTATTGAAAATAGAATCCCACTGATCCATAACATCACGCCAGCCGTGATAATCATGGTAGTAAATTTTGTTATAGGTATTACGAACGACATTTTGGAAAGATACAGCGCCCATTTCTGGATGTTGTCCAGCCCATTTATCATAGAAAGAGATCCAGAAAAAACCATCATTTCCCCAGCCACTACCCCAGCTGTTTTTACATAACCAGGCTCCAGGTTCCGGGGCATCTGTAACTCGATTATCATCCCAGCCTATGATTCCAATGGCATGATTGGGCATTTCAGAACTAGAAGGGGGTTGATAATGTTCATATTCATAATTGATAAAAGAGGAATTATAACACATGCAGGTTCCCATTACGCCATATTGCATAATCATGTTTTTGATAGTATCTATATTGTTCAAATTTGCTCCCGCAGTGAACCATTCCACTGCTGAGGGAATATAATAATGGTAGGAGGGGTCATTTCTAGCGGGTGGACTGGAATAAGATTGTCCATCCGTGTTACGTACAGCTCCCTCGCCTCGTGTAAAATAGGCAGTAGAAACGCGATAATCACCTCCCTGGTGAACTTCTAGTCCACTTCCGGAAGGTGGATTTATATCATCATTGTTATGTTGGTTAAATCCATTCCACCAATCCAGGTGATATTCTGCTAAATCCGGCTCACCCACTTCACCCTGATCGCTCCAGTTGCCTGTCTTGAGCAAGTTGCCCTCCATGGCAGCCATAGTACCAAAAGTCCAGCAGGTGCCACCGGACTGATCTTTCACAGATGTTACAAAATCAAATCCAAACACATCCCTCAGATCAAAAGTGGTTGGCGGATCAGCTAAGAGCAATGTAAAACTAAGTAGTAAAATTACTATTAAAATTTTTTTTCGCATCTTTTCCTCACATTAAGTCATTTTTTTACGTTTTATTAAATAAGCGTAAAGCGCTTCTGCATAGCTTGTTTGAGTATTGATAGGAATATAGTCAATGGAAGCATTTCTGCATTTAGTTGTAAAGTAATGCTTCATACTCTCTATCTGAGAGCGGTATTCTTTTTTTATCTCCCAGGGGTTAGTAATGATCTCTTCTCCTGACTCTAAATCTACGAATCTTGTTTTAGAGCTGTAATCAAAATTTATCTCCTGGTCATCCAGAATATTTATAACCAGCAGTTCATGTTTATTGTGGCGAAAATGTCGTAATCCTTGCATTATTTCCTCCTGGTCATCCAAAAGGTCTGAAATAAGAATGATCAACCCGCGCTTTTTTATTTTTTCTGCAAGTTTGTGTAAAATTGCTGCTGTATTAGTTTTGTTTTCTGCCTTAAGGTTATTAAGCTGGTGAAAGATCGTATTCAGATGTGCCTTTGTTGATCTCGGGGGGATAAACTTTTTGATATGCTCTGAAAAGGAGAGTATTCCTGTAGCGTCCTGCTGAGAGATCAGGAGATAGGACAAGGCTGCTGCTAAAGTTTTAGCATACTCTAATTTGGTAATTTTTTGGGTGCTAAATTGCATCGACTTGCTGCAATCAATTAAAATATGCGCGTTTAAATTAGTCTCCTCTTCATATTTTTTTATAAAATATCTGTCTGTTTTACCAAAGACTTTCCAGTCTATATCTTTGATCGAATCTCCTGGTTGATATTCTCTGTGTTCCAGGAATTCAACGCTAAATCCGTGGTAGGGAGATTTGTGTAAGCCGGTAAGAAATCCTTCCACAATAAGCCGTGCCCGCAAATCAAATTTATCTAGCCTGGCAGCAGTAGTTGGATCTAAAATTTTATCATTATTCATTTGCTCTTTTTAAAACTCCATTTTCCTGAATAAGCCAACAGCATTTCAATTATAAGTAAGGCCAGAATTGTCCAGAGCAAAATTTTCCAAAGGCCATATCCATAGCGAGAAGTTAGAATTCTCTGCTTCCAGGTTTTGTTATTGAGAAAATGAATTTGGGACGAGTGTGATTCTATATCTTCCATCTCCTTCTGGGATAAACGCGACAGGTTGCTCTCTGCTCTGGAGGTATTATAAGAGACAATTTTCCTCAAGCGATCATCTTGTGAATAGATAAAATAGTGTCCCTGCCAATCTGTTCGGGTAAAGTTCTCTGAGTTTTTATGTTCTACCAGGAGGGGTAACGTTTCACCATTTGGCAGCTTGCATTTCAATTCTCCTTTATCCTGAATAGCAAAGGGAGATCCCACTTCATAGGTTTGCAAATCCGAATCATACCTGCCCAGAAAATTTGCAATGTTGTAAATAAGCACGGGAAAAACGGGTTGAGAGGCAAGATTCGTCCAGCCCGGTTCAAAATTAATGGAGCATAATAACAGTTTGTCTTTAATGGAAATTAGCGCACCAGAGGGAGTACCTATCAAAGGAGAAAAACCCTTTGTTTTGCTTTTCCACATTTTATTGATTCGTACCTTGCTAAACATCTCTTTAGTTAAGATGGACGTTACAGGGTGTAAATAATTGACATAATTAACCTCGGAATCCTCTCTGGTTAAATTTTGTAACTGCGCCCCTTCTTGCTGCAGCCACTTAGACAAATTATCCCCGGGAGCTTTCGCATTAGGCACCAGCATGACAGATTTATCTTTGTTAAGTATTTCTGCCAAAAAATGCTTTAATTTGGCAGAGATTTCTTCTAATTTGTAAAGTATAAGCAATTGGTGCTGTTCTATATCCTGTAAGGCCAGGGCTTGCGGTGCAACCAGATCCCAGTCTCCATTTGTAATCAGATCCAAAGCAGCGGCAAATTCTCGCTTAACAGGTTTATTTGTGGTAAGCAAAATTTTTGGTTTTTTATTAGGATCATAATTGAAATACCACTTGTTGTCATCAGGCAAAACTTGGTCCTTAATAGAGACGTCTCCAAAACTGTTTTTTGTACTATGAATATTTAAATCAAATACAACAGATTTTTTCTGATTTCCATTCAGGGAGATCGCCTTTTCGGCTTTTGTTAAATTGTTTACATTCAAACTAACCAGAATATCCTCTTGTTTTTGATTGGAGAAATTTTTTATAACAGCTTTTACTTTTGGTTTACCATTAGAGGTGAGCAAAGCGGGGATGTGAGCAGCAGATAATGTTGCCAGATTGCTTGTCTCTTCGCCGGAGTTTAATGGATTCATAACAAAAAGATCACTTGTTAATTCAAATTTATCAAAGTTGAGAGATTGCCAATTATAAGCCTGATTATCTGATAAGAGGTAGATCTCCTTATTAATTTCATCTATTTTTTGCAATTCTTCGTCAGCACTTATTATTATATCCTGTAATCTAGCGGGATTGTCTGTGATGGAAATGCTTTCTAACTCCTGTCTAATTTCTGCTTTATCAGTAAAATATTTGTGCTTATTATTGAATTTTGGAGTTAATGTTAACAGCATAATGCGGTCTTTTTCAGATAACATATCTAATATCGCTTTTGCTCTGTCTTTTGCGCAGACCAGGCCTGTTTTGTTTTTGAGTAAGTAGTTCATACTAAAGCTGTTATCAATAATTATGGCAGTCGTTGTAGGAGCATGATTTTGCCAATTTTCAGAAGTGAACAGATCTTTTATTACGGGTCGTGCTAAAGCGAGGATTACCAATAAAATTATTAGAATGCGGATAATCAGGAGCAACAGCTGTCTTATTTTTATATATCTTGCTTTATTCTGGTGTATTTTTTTTATAAATTTGAGGGAACTGAACTTAACCATTTTAGGTCTATATTTCACGAAGAAGTGGATGATTACGGGTATAAGTGCTGCCACAAGTCCACTTAAAATAGCAGAATTTAGGAAGGAAAGGTTAAACATAATTATAGTTTAATTTATTAAAATATGATATTTTTCAGATTAGACAATTTTTTTGTCATAGATGCGGTAGATTTTATATTTTTCACCACCCATTTTTTTGGCAGCATTAACCATGCGACTATTATTTTCCAAAATCCAGGACATTTCACCTCTTGACTGTCCTTTTCTAAGTGCATTCTGTATTGTCTTATGATAAAATGCTACATCGATCCCAAGATTTTTATATTCGGGAGCGACACCCAGGGTTATTACTCGCACCTGATCTATTTTTTTGCTTGCTAGTAACAGTTTCAACCAGCCCAAAGGTAATAATCTACCGTTGATCTTTTTTAATGCCTGATAGATGTCGGGCAAGGCAAGTGAAAACCCAATTGCTTTGCCTTCTATTTCTGCCAGATAAACATAATCAAAATCGATAATTGGTTTCAATTCTTTAGCTGTATGTTCAAATTCATGTTTTGTCATAGGTACATATCCCCAATTGTTTTGCCAGGCAGAATTATATACATCAAAAAGAGTTTTTACTTCCTGCTTAAATTTTTTCTTATTTAGTTTTCGGACATTAAATTTTGCCCGTTCACTAATTTTTTTCATGAATTTTGCGAATCTGGTTGGGATCTCTCTATAATCTGCCCAGAAGGCGAAAAGATCTTTTGCTTTCTCGAACCCGAACTCTTCCAGGTAAGTTTGGTAGTATTGGGGATTATATGTCATCATAACCATAGGGGGTTTATAAAATCCTTTTATGAGCAAACCGCACTCTTCGTTCGTGGAAAAATTCATGGGTCCGCGTATGGCATCTTTTCCCTGTTCTTTTACCCAGCTGCTTGCCCGTTCTAACAGAGCTTTTGCTACTTCCTTATCCGGGATTGTTTCAAAAAAACCGAAGAAACCTATGTTCTCATTATGTATTTCATTGTGGCGAGGGTTGATGTGGGCAACTATTCTTCCGCTAATTTCTCCATCGCGATAAGCTAAAAATGGTTGTACTGTAGCAAAGTCATAATAAGGATGCTTTTCGGGATTAAATTTTTCCTTCATCTGTGAGATAAGCGGAGGGACCCAGTATTTATCATTTTTATAGATCTTCCAGGGTAAATGGATGAATTGTTTTAGTTCAGCTTTGGTTTCAATTTCTTTCACACGGATTTTCATCTTAAATTTCTCCAGTTCTTTTTGTGACAAAAAAGTTAATTATTCCCATAATTGCAGAGGTTAACATGAGATATTTAGCATCGATATTATTCGATTCTAATATTTTAAAATGCTGAAAAATATAATAGAGAATAGGGGTAAAAATCACGAGCAGGTAGGTGGCGAAGCGCATCTGATTGAAAAAGATGATAAGCAGCAATGCCAGAACAACAACTATGATCGAGGGCAGGGGAGCAAAAAACAGCAGCAGGGCGACATAAGTAACAATTTCATGCCCACCAATAAAACGGTTTTGAATGGGAAGATAATGACCCACAATAATGGCAAAACCTACTAATAATAGTGCAACTGGAGAGTTAGAAAAGAAAAATTTATTTCCCAGCCACAGAATCAGATAAACGCGCAGAAAATCTGTGATCCATACTACAATTCCCACTGGCTTGCTGATGTTGCGATAGACATTACTTGCATCTGCAGTATGATCCCCTGATTTGTAGATATTAACTTTTCTATAACGTTTTGCGAAAAATTGGGCAAAGGAAAATGACCCGATTAAGTAACAAACAATAACTCCGATAATAGTTTTTATAATTAGCATATTAATTGCAAGAAATCAGACCTGATTGTTCGGAGTCAAGATTTTAAATATTTAAATCAAATTCCCCAGGCTTTATAAATCATTCTGTACGAGCATTGTGTGGTGGATGAAAATTACTTTTATCATGACGATCTACAAAAT
>LSCK01000071.1 GCA_001577135.1 Cloacimonetes bacterium TCS60
GAGAGATGTTTATCTAGCTCCTCCATCGTATCATCGGACAGTTTTGCTAACTTCCCGCCCATCTCAATCAAAGTGTCAGTAGCAATTACACCGGGTCCTCCGGCATTTGTAATGATGGCAATCTTATTACCGGATGGCTTGCGCTGCATTGAAAGTGATTTAGCAATATTAAACAGTTCGTCGATGGTATCAACACGGATTATTCCTGCCCGCTTGAAGGCTGCATCAAAGACAAAGTCATTGCCGGCCAAACTGCCAGTATGTGACATAGCAGCTTTAGCGCCTTCGGTGCTTTTACCAGCTTTGAGTACGATAATAGGTTTATTGCGAGCAAAAGCTCTAGCAGCACTCAAAAAACTTCTGGCATCAGTTAGAGATTCCATATAAATGAGGATGCTGGAAGTTTTCGGATCACTACCAAAATAATCAATCAGATCATGAAAGCCTGTGTCCAGCATCGAGCCGATGGAGACAAAATTACTAAATCCGACATTTTCATCAACTGACCAATCCAGGATAGCAGTACAAAGAGCTCCACTTTGTGAAATGAAAGCAATATTACCTGGTAGAGCCATTTTATTGGAAAAGCTAAGATTCAGGTTTAAAGAAGGCTTAATAAAACCAAGGCAATTAGGACCAATCATTCTCATGTTGTACTTTTTCAAACTAGCGGAGATGTGTTTGGTTAACATCTTTCCCTGCTCTCCGATTTCGGCAAATCCAGCAGAAATTAACAAAATGCCTGCAACACCTGCTTCGCCACAACTCTCAACAATCGAGGGAACAGTTCGGGCTGGCGTAGCAATAACAGCTAAATCCACCTTGTCAGGTACAGATTGTATATTTGGATATGCCTTTACCCCTAAAACATTATCTCTTTTGGGATTTATGGGGTAGACAATTCCGTCATACCCGGAACCGATAATGTTTTTCATGAGAGAACGTCCCACACTCCCCGTTTTGGTAGTCGCCCCAATAATAGCAATAACCTTAGGATTGAAAAGTTTTGTTAGTTTTTGTGAACTCATTTTATCCTCTTTTTCAAATTGATTTCCAAAATTTAGATAAAGATTGTCTGGCTAACGCCTTCCTACCTTCATATTCATAGTAAGTTTGAATTCTAGAATCAGTTTTTCTTTCCTTGAATTTCATTTTATCATGGTTTATTCCATCCACAAAATTATAAAGGCACCTGGGAAACATTTTGATATTATAGCCACCTTCTAAGGTTGCAAAGATATTTTTAAAGTTAGAACTCAATTTCTTACCAATCTCATAAAAGCTGTTTAGTGTAAATCTTAAATCGAGCAAAAGATCGTATTGGTGTGAATCAAAACCAGCTGGGACGGCAACAATATCAGGATCAAATTCTTTTGCAATTGGTAAGAATGATTGAAATGCGTCCATGAAAATTTCATCGCCGCTACCTGCTGGTAAGGGAACATTAACCGTAAATCCCTCTCCTTTTCCTTCACCTATCTCATCGGCATTCCCACCACCCGGAAAAGCAGGGAATTGATGAATTGACCAGTATAGCACTCGGTCAGAATTATAGAAAAATTTTTCTGTTCCACAACCCAGATGACCATCGAGATCAAAAATCAGAACTTTTTTACCTTTATTAAGGTGGTATTGGGCGGCAATTGCTACATTATTAAATATGCAAAAACCGCTGGATTTATCGATATGGGCATGATGCCCTGGGGGTCTGGTCAAAGCGAAATCTCCTGTTTCCGACGCCATAATCGTTGCCCCGACTGCATGGATAGCTGCTTCATAGGTTCCTGGAGAGACAACGGTGTCTGCATCTAGATGTCCACCAGATTTACATGCTTTTTTCACTCTTTTAATATAATCGTTACTATGAACAAGGGTAAGAAACTCTTCCCCATTTTTAACTTCTGTTACAGGTAGCTCGCCAAGCGAAGATAGGCGTTTCTTATTCTCTGGGTGCATACCAGTATCGTGTTGCAAAAATATTGGATTATAAATTAATTCCATATTATTCATTTTATACTCCTGGAAGTATTAAATCTGACTACAACTCTTTTAAAATTTTCAAATAAAACAATTATGATCCTCCATTTATTAGATCTCGTATTTATATATAAAAATTTATCCGAAGATAATTCATGTCAAAGAAAAAATTGGAAAGATTAAAGAATAAGGAAAAAGTAAAGAATTTTTTACTCAAGTTATCACAGATCTGGATTTATACATTTCCACATGAATTAAATCCAAAATTATAAATAAAAAAAAGAGCGGAATGAATTAAATTCCGCCCTTGATTCAGCTTTATTTTGAAAAGAATTATTTTAGCAATATCATCTTTTTGGTTAGTTCTTTTTCACTATTCGATATTCTATAGAAATAGATACCATTACCAACTTTTTTACCATTCATATCAGTACAATCCCAGTTATATTCATACGTTCCTGCTCTTACGTTATCAGGTGTGTATTTTTTTACTAACTGACCCAACACGTTATAGATGCGGAGTTCCGTATTTTCGCTATTTTGGGGTAAGCCAAATGATATTGTGGTACTGCCAGTAACAGGATTGGGGAAGTTTTGTTGAAGGTTCAACTTTTCAGGTTCCTGGTTTATATCAACAGCAGTAACGGGTATTTCATAACTACTGTTAGGATCACCAATGAGAAGATCATCAACATAGATACCATCACCCTCAACATACCCATCACTATTCATGGTGAATTTGAGATATATTTCTTCACCAGCAAAATCGGAGAGATCTGAGGTCTCATATACCCAATCTGATTGATTTCCGTCATAAACGGGTTCTCCGGAGGGCTGGAAACTTCCTGTTCCCGGTTCTGTATAATCACCTTCGAGTGCAGTCCAGTTGGTTCCGTCTGTAGAAGCCAAGACCTGAGCATAATCATAATCTGATTCAATGTCCCAGCGCGCATAAAAGTAGAGAGCACCAGATGTAGATCCGGTTAGGGAAATAATTTCATTTAATTCAAGAGTGGCATTATAGTTACTGGGATAATCTCCGCCGGGACTATCAGTAAATGAATGGGTCGGAGAAACAGAATACTGATCGCTAAGACCCCAATCAGTAGAATTCCATTGCGATAATCCATTTTCACAATCATCCTGCAATAAAGCATTACCCAAATGATAATCAATTTCCATATCTCCATCCACTGTAATAGTTCCGACATAGGGAACATGATTGGGAGCAGTAACATATATTTCGTAGGTGAAATGCGGTAAAACAACACTATAAGATGCATCTTGAACATCTACTGAAGCAAATTCTTCTCCATTATCTGTACGAATATAAGTAAGATTACCGGTTTGTAATATAAAGAAGTTATCTTGTAGTTTACCATGAACCATACCGCTTTCTACAGGGCTAATCTCAATATCGTGTGTATTAGTATCATATCCCAGGAAGTAACCCATTTCCTGGTAGGGATCAAAGCCCCATTTGTCGATGTAGATATCATAAGAAGCAACTTCCTCTTCTTCAGTAACTTCATAAATACCATTGGAATTTGTGGTAGCACTAAACAGTGGATCTTCAGTTGGATCACCACCTTGTTCATAAAATCTAACTTCTGCATTGGTCACAGGAGTTCCGTTTTCGCTGTCTGTTATAAGACCGGAAACTGTTCCATAAGCTACAATAACAGGGAAATTTTCCGGATAAAGATTGTAGCCGGATTTTGCAATCAAACTTTTTACGGGAATCAAGGATGAAGGGGTAACTTCCATGGTATCATTAGTTGCACATACGTAACCAGATTCATCTACATCTACCCAGAGTGAAAATTCATCTTCACTGGCATCTGCCTGAACAACCCCGGGGAGGTTAGCAGCAAAAGTGTCTACCAAACCAAAAGTAGTAAGAGCAGTTAGATCAGGAGCGGTTAAATCTGCCGCCACGACATCAAGCTGCTCATGGAATGTATAATAATCCTGGCTTGCTTTCTGCCCAAAAATATCAATCTCGGGTCCGTAGGAATAGTCAATAGTAATTGTGGCATTACCCTGGTCATCAGTAATGTCAGAATCTGATATATAATCAAGCCCTTCAGCCCACACTTCTACACCAACTTCGGGATTTACGCTATCCGGAGACATTACATTAATTTCGATTGTAGTAGGCTCATTAACATTAATTGAGTCTGGAGTAAAATTCACAATACTGGCAGTTACTGTAATTTCACCAACATATTTTTCATAATTATGTGCGACAAAACTAATATTAATTATTCCCGGTTCAGTGGGAGGATTATCAAAGGTTAAAGTACCTGTACCAAAATCACCAACAGTACCATAGCCAAAAATTTCGTCATCGTCATAAACGGTTATTTTTGAATTTGCAACAGCTGCGATGTCTATTTGGGGAATACCAGCCATAATAGTTTGAGGGTAGGTAGGTGATTGTTGATCCGGAGTAGCCGTCCATAAGTCTAGAGAAGGGTCACCTAGAACGTTTAATTCATAGGCACACCATCTTATTGTCTGATTGCTTAGAATAAAAGGGATCGTCTGCTCTTTGGACAGTTGATTTGCACCAGCTATTGTGTAAACTTCTTCATCAAAAAACGCATCTACCCATTGTCGGGCAAAGTGTTGCGAAGCACCATCCGTACCACCTTGTTGGCCCCAGCCATAGCGCGTATTGGAAACAAAAGTGCCAGCGGCAGTTTCCATAGCAGTTATTTTTTCTGCAAAACAATCTGAACCGTAACTGCCAGAAGAGGTTCTATTATCAAAAGATCCACTGTAACAAGCCTGTGAATAACCGTTGATGAAGTTATAGTTCGTTCCGTCATTAGTAATATTGTTAGTTGTTAAATCATAATTATCTATATTCAAACAATGTGTTGTGCTACCGTGACCTAAATGGGACAGAATATTAGGACCAAGATTCATTTCATCATATAAATCTTGTGAAGACCAGCTATAATTTATTTGATATAATTTTGAAACATTCCAGTCCAGGGGAATACCATTTGTCGTATAGCCGTTATTAGAGCAATTTCCGATAAGTTCATCCAAATAGGTACCACCATAAGTGCCTGTCCATAAATTCTCGCCAACCAGAAGGACATCTTCTTGATAGCCTTCCACAGGAGATTCGGAATACATTTCAATTTTGTTTATAATATTGGTAATCTCTGCCTCTGAGTTTGTACAGGCACGACCGATATTAAATTCTGCTATCAGGTCAGCTTCATCAGGTTCTCCCCAATAACTATTGTTATTATTATTCCAGTCTGGGCCAGTGCCTGGTTCAGAACCACGATCCAAACAGGCATAATACATATCAGCCGGGATATCGTCATCAGCGTAACCCGAACCAGGATCTGCATATAATCCCCGATGTGGGATGACATCAACATCTCCACCTAACAGGACAAATTGCAAGGGGCTCTGGCTATATTCATCAATCAGGTAATTTCTGATTTTGGCTGGATTATCTACACCGGAATAATTATCGTAGATGTCGCTGATCAGTTCAATTTTAGTGTTATAGCCTCTATGAGCATGGAAATCAGCTAGTTGTTGGTAATCATCTTCATTATCACTCGTGGTTATTATTATGTAATCATAACTATCAGATTTTTGCTTGCTTATAAAATAACTATCTGCTAATTCCGGATTATCTACGATTCTGTTTAATCTGTCTTCAATATTTTTTGATTCAAATAGAAATCTACCGGCTGCTTCTGCCTCGGAGTTATAGGTTGTAGTAACTGTTACAGTTATCTCTTCGAAGTAGGATACTTTGTTCTGGGCAGGAATATAATTAATGGGAGTTATGGCAACAGAACCCACAGAATAGCCAGCAAGAAAATTAGTACCAGGATTCATTGATTTTTCAGTGGGAAAATTTGTATTTTTCGAGTACACTTTCTGATTGGGTTTGGTAAATGTAAACTCATTTGCTTTTGATATTGGGACTTGCTTTTGCATAGGTTTTAACATATATTGTCCCAGATTTATCTCTTTACCAAACGATAAAGTTACATTTGAGATAATTTCGTTTTGCGGTAGTAAAAGGTTAACACCTACATAGGGTATTCCTGGTTCTCCGGGTTTCCCTAGATCAATAGCATTTTCTAGCTTGATTTCTGAATATTCTTCTCCGCTTATGATTTCTGGTTTTGCAAAATGATACGTTTTTGTGATTTTACCGGCAATAGATATTGAGTATGAAAACAGTAAAATCAGGGCAATGATTGTAATTGTTTTTTTCATAGTATCCTTTCATACTAATTATTTATAAATTTTCCCTTTTTAAGTACAATTTCATTCTCCGCATAGATTGTACTATTTTTTATGAACAATTGAGCTATTAAATTGGAATCGACATTAGACATCTCCAGTTCATCCCAGCCCAATTGCAGGCTAACACAGCCTAACATTTTACTATTAATATATGGATGATCAACATTATCTTGGAGAGCTGGATTAGTTCCGATAGAAAGTGATCCCACTCTCTCCTTTTGACCAATTGCTTTTTCAAAAATTTTGTTTATTCTCTCCCCATCATTTTTTGATTCCAGGTTAACGACTTTATTGTTTTCTATCTTTACTTTCACCTTTGGAAAGGATTCATCATAAAAATAGGCAAAATCGGTTACAAATTCTCCATTTAGTTCACAATTTTCTAACAATGTCACTAGCAGTCCACCTGGCAGTTCAGTATCCTGAGATTTTTTCTGGGCACAGCCATCTTTAAAGGCAATGGTTTTATCTTCACTAAAATTGAATTGAAGGTAATCCCCATTTTCTTCGTTAACAATCTTAAAACTACTTGCCTGCCTGAGTTTTTCCGCTGCGAATTCAATCTGCTTCCGAAGTTCCTCTCTGTCCATATACAAAGATTTCCAATACATTTCGCTATGCTGTATATATTTCTTATCAGACATAGATTTTGTGTCTATTGTATCTATGGTTAAATAGCGTACATCTGTGTTAAAGGTTTCCCTTACATTTTTGCGCTTAGCTTCCTCTATTTTATTACTCTTTTCTATCATATTCTGGCTCAGTGGAGCTTCCTCAATAAAACCAGGAGAAAAAATAATATGTGCATCGAGTTTATCCAGTATTACATCGTCGATAACATCATTTGTAGCATATTCAAGCGGCACATGTTTGATAAGGTTGTACTCCATGCGTTTTGTGTGAAGTATGGGGATAGCATAAGCACCTACTCTGGCGATCTCCACCATGAGATCTTCGGTTAATTTTTGGTGTTTGGGACTGTAACTGATCGCTATGATTTCATTTTCAGTTATAGCTAAATTATGGTTAACAATACGACGAGCAATATCCTGAAAGCTAATGTCCACAATATTTTCTCTATGCCAATCTTCTATCTCCCTTTCAATTAGGTTATGAACAACCTTTGTCCTGTCTAACTCCGCATCCCCCAGCGAAATATCTACAAAATAATTTTTAGCTACTGCACGATAAAATTTTTTTACTGTTCCGCGGACTTTTTCTTTACGAACTAACTCGATAAAACCGGTATCTTCCAGCTTTTTTATGTCATACCAAAGGGCATTTTGCTTCACGTCAAGTAATTGAGCAAGCCCTTGGGCAGTGTTTTCTTCTTTAACCAAATAATTTAATATTTTGAGCCGGTGCTCTGATGCTAAAGCTTTGATCTCATTTACTTTATCAATATAGTATATATCTTTCATATAATTTTAATATTTGTAAGGAGCACGGAGATAGCTCCGCACTCCTTAATTTTCCTAAATTTATTTAATTAGCATCATTTTTTTAGTTATATTTTTCTTTTGAGTGGAAAGACGATAGAAATAGATACCATTAGCAACTGTTTTGCCATGCATATCGGTTCCATCCCAGGTGTAATCATATTGTCCGGATCTTTCAGCTTCAGGACTATATTTCTTAACTAGCTGTCCCAGCACATTGTAAATGCGTAATTCAGTATCTTTACTATTCTGAGGAACTGCAAAAGATATTGTGGTATTATTTTTTGCGGGATTGGGATAATTTTGTGCTAAGCTAAATTTTTTGACCTGTGGTTCTGTTCCTGCATCATCTATATCTATCTCATAACTATCATCCGGATCTCCTACTAATACATTATCTATATACCAGCCATAATAATCATTTACACTATAATCAGATCCAAAATGCCACATTAATTGAGCACTCTCGCCGGCGTAATCACTAATATCAAACTCTACTTGCTCCCAGCCATCTGATGAACCACCATAACCTTGTTCGTCATCCAAACCACTTATACTGCCTACATAACCTGCTTCCGGTGTAATCAAATCATACGTTGTGCCACCATCTGTGGATATCTTTACATTACCACCATCAAAATTACTCTCAAAATCATAGTAATGATAAAAATATAACTTACCAGAACTGGGTACTGTGAAATTACTCGAACTCAGTTGCCAATCTGCCTGGTCTGTTCCGTAAAAACCATCGAGTACAGTTGCCCAAACGTTAACGCCAGAATACGCTGTTATACCACCGGCTGTGGGCTCGCCCCACTGCCATCCATTGGGAGCATTACTGGAAAATCCACCGTTATCTGCTTCAAAATCACTAAACAATGCTGCATTTGCTAAATGATAATTTAACTGACGATCTCCGCCTATTGTTAAGGTGCCTGTATAGGGTACGTGGCCGGGAGTCGATACATAAATCTCATATGTGAAATAGGGTAAACTTACACTATAACTCTGATCTGTTATCTCTACACTGGCAAACTGCTCGCCTGTATCCGTACGATAATAGGTTAAGGTGCCTTCATTAAGTACAAAGAAATCATCTTCAATTGCTCCTGTTACTAATCCGCTCTCTACAGGATCTAGCTGCATATC
>LSCK01000072.1 GCA_001577135.1 Cloacimonetes bacterium TCS60
TAAAATTCTCCTGTGACTTTTTTGATAAACAATTGATTTACCTCTATTCTACAACATATTTCGGAAAATTAAAAAATAGCTGATACGCACCTCACCTAAAATGATTTTACTGCCTTAATAACTTGTTTCATATCTTCTGGTAGTTTAGAGGTAACCGAAACTATTTCATCTGTAATAGGATGGAGAAATTCGAGTTTATGTGCATGCAAAGCCTGTCTTTCAAGTTTGTTTGCTAAAATATATTTGAATCTATTTTTTAAATTATGAGGAAGAAAAGAGAGAGTTTGTTTTTTCGTGGAATAAACCCGGTCACCCATAATAGGATGATTACGATAGGCAAAATGTACCCTTATCTGGTGTGTTCGGCCGGTCTCCAGAAACACTTTGGTGAGCTGAAATCCATCATAAGTTTGCATTACCTGATAATGGGAAACAGCTGTTTTGCCATTTTTCAGGACTGCCATTTTTTTTCTATGATTTGGGTTTCTACCGTAGCGAGTGCTTATTGTATCTTCTAATTTGTCCCACTTGCCCATAGAAAGAGTTAGGTAAACCTTTTCGATTTCACGTTTTTGGAACATCTGCTTCAAAAGGGAGAGAGCTCTGGGAGTTTTAGCAACGATCAAAAGACCAGTGGTGTCCTTGTCCAATCTGTGCACAATACCTGGTCTTAGGTTATCACCTTCATCAGGAAGATTTTTGTAATGATAGAGCAGGGCATTTACCAGGGTACCGCTGTAATGTCCGGGAGCGGGGTGAACTACCATACCAGCGGATTTGTTGACAATTGCTAAATACTCATCTTCGTACACGATATCTAATTTGATTTTTTCCGGTTGAATATTTTTGTGTGGAGGAACTGGAATTAATATTTCAATATGCTCATTACCGTGTAACTGCTCACTTTTTTTAATCTTTTCCCCATCGACAGTAATGAGATTTTTTTTTATTAATTTATCTATGTAGCTGCGGGAGTAGAGTTCCTTCTTATTCAGGGAAGCCAGGAATTTATCTATACGAATTTTTTTTTCTTGTTTAAATTGTGGGACTGAGATAGTAAAACTGCTTTTGATGTCGAACTCAGAATTGCTTGATTCCTGATTATTTCTAACCATTTCTAGCTGGAATTCTTACTTTTAGTGTTTGTCTTTTCTAGTTTATCTAGAGTGATGTCCGTGATCAAAAAAACTATTCCTTTGAAAGATCCTTCTGTATTATGTACAATTCCATTCCGTAAAGTGACATGTTTTTTTATCTTGGGAAAATATATTTTTCGTTCAGGAAGTAAGATTTTTTTGGAAAGTACTTCTTTGAAATATTTTAACACCCCACCTTCAAAATGAAAATCCATAAGTGAGGGGTAATCCTCATCTGAGATTATTCCTAGTAAATGTTTTGCAATATCATTCACATAAACTATTTGAAAATTTTCATTAATGATAATTATAGCATCGTCAATATTTTTCATTATTAAGGTAAGTCGATCTTTGAATTCTTTGATTTTGTTTTTCTTTTCCCGGTTGAACTGTTGCAGGTTTGCTAACATATTCCGGATTGGAATGGAAAGCTGGTCCAAAGGTTTGTTTCTGAACTGATAGGGGAGTGAAATTTGTAATTTGCCATTTTCTAGTTCATCAAAGACGTTTTTGAGCGGATCGAAAATATAACTAAGTGATTTATCTATATAAAAATAAATATACAAGCCCAGTACTAACTCAATAAAAATAAATAAGGCAACAATAGTAATGATTCTATCGTGTTGCAGAGCTGTTATAGAATTAAGAGAATTAGCAAAAATTATTACATAAGCTGCTTGCACAAGGAAAATAATTAGAAAGATTATGATAAGGAATCGAAATTTATTTATACTATTAAATCTTTTCATAATGAACTCCTGGCTTAATTGCTTTTTATATTTTGCTCGATCGCTTGCTCATTGACTTCATGAGCAGTATCTACCAGCTGGTTTACATCTGATTTTTTCCCGACTATTAGAATCTTGTCGCTTTTCTGTAAGACATCATCAGCACTGGGTAGGACGTTAGTTTCTTCCATAACTACATTCTCACCATCTTCATCTACAGTAGCTTTTTTATACTTTATTGCTATAATAGAGATGTGATATTGATTTCTTACGTCGAGTTCTTTTAATGATTTACCTACAAAATAAGTGGGTACAGATATCTCCACCATGGTATGGTCCTTGGATATCTCCATATAGTTAAAAATATGTTGAGATACCAGTAAATTAGCAATCTCCCGCCCCACATACTGTTCAGGAAAGATCGTCCTTTTAACTCCCATGATCTTCAAGATCCTGGCATGAAGCTTACTATCGACTTTTGCATAAATTTTAGCTACTCCCATTTTCCGTAAAATTCCTACAGTTAAAATGCTAACCTCTTTATTCCCGCCTATACCAATAACAACTGCATCAACATTATCTACCCCAGCATTATGGAGTGCGTTTTCATCTGTACAATCCATATGAATTGCGTCTGTGACAATGGTTTTTGCTTCTTCTACTTTTTTTTCATCAATATCGATGGCTATAACTTCAGCACCTTTTTGTATTAAAGTTTCTATGATGGTGTATCCGAAATTGCCTAAACCGATAACTGCAAATTTAGCCATTTGTTCTCCTTAAATTTTATTCTTTAACCAATTCCAATGTTTCCTTCCGGGTAATGATAAGCTGATTTGAATTTCTTCTCTCCCAGAGCAAAAGCCAGAGTAAGAGGTCCAACACGTCCAAGATACATAAGTAGAATTATTGCTGTCTTACCTATCTTTGTCAAATTTGATGTGATTCCCATAGAAAGTCCTACTGTACCAAAGGCAGAAACTGCTTCAAACACGATCTTGATAAAACTTGAACCCACCTCAGACAAACAAAGTACTAAGATAAGTGATACAAGGATGGCAATTGAGATAGCGATAAGAGCAATTACTTTGCGAATAGTACGGTTGGGTATTTTTCTCTTATATACTTCCACATCATCTCGTCCACGTATTATTGATACTATTGAAAAAATCATTAGAGCAAAGGTAGTAGTTTTTATACCACCACCTGTAGATCCGGGTGAAGCTCCTATGAACATCAAAACAATCATGAAAAGAGCTGTGGCGTAATTGATTTTGCTAATATCGATCGTGTTAAATCCAGCTGTCCTTGTCGTAACAGACTGAAAGAGAGATGCTAAAAAACCTTTTGATAATGGGAGGTTAGCAAATTGATTAGAATAATCGAGTAGAAAAATTATTATTGTACCGCCCAATATTAAAATTACTGTTGTTATAATAACCACTTTCGAGTGTAAGTTGAGAAAGCGGAAAGTTCTATGCTTTTGGAAAAAATTATACTTTACATCCATAAGAACAGAGAAACCGATACCACCAAAAATGATTAACATCATCACGGTCATATTGATAATTAAATCCGAACTGTAGGCAGAGAAACTGTCAGAATAGAAACAAAAACCAGCGTTACAGAAACTAGAAACCGAGTGAAAGACTGAATGCCAGATAGCGATTTTTGTAGAAGCTAAATCGGGTCTGAGACGTATAAAAAGAAGAATAGCTCCAATTATCTCAAACACAATTGTGGTTATAATTATTCCTTCTAACAAATTGCTTAAATTTTTCTGGATATTTTCGTCTAGAACTCCCTTCATTAAGGACTTCCCACCTAATGAAATGTTTTTGCCAAAAAACATGATCAGGGCTGTGGAAAAAGTCATTATCCCTAGACCTCCGATTTGGATCAAAAGCATAATGATAAATTTTCCAAAAAATGAGAAAGCAGTTCCTGTATCTAAAACAATTAATCCGGTTACACAAGTAGCAGAGGTCGAGGTGAATAAAGCGTCCAGAACTCCAATGGAATGCCCGGTTGAGGAGGAGATGGGTAAAGCAAGGAAGGTTGTTCCCAGGAGTATGATCAGAGCAAAACTAATTAAGATCACTTTTGCTGGATGGTGTCTGAATCTGTGGATAAATGAAAATGCCGGTTTGCTAGAAAAAACTTTATCTAGTAGCAACACTATCTGTCTTATAATTAGGTATAACTGAAAGATGATAGTGTATCGATTAAAGATGATAATAACGATGATTGCCAGTAAATCGAGTGATAGTCTTTTTAGCTGAATAGGGTCAGCTTTTGTCTTATATATGACAAAAACATTTTGGAAGACAAAATATGCAAAAGCAATGGTAATGATACTATTTGCAGGGGGAAGGGTTGTATAAAAGAAATGTTTTGCAACTAGATTAATGAGAAAAAGGAGAGCAATGAAGTAGTTAGATGATTTGAAAAAATTCAATTGTTGAATAGAGGAATTTTTTTTAATATTCATTTAACATTTTAAAGTTTGGTAGCAGGAGAGGATAATTTTGTGAGGGGGAAAGTATGTAAGGAGGCAGGCAACCTCCTTACAAAGAACACTATTTTTTCTTAAAAGATTTAAGGGTACGTTTTTTACTTTGCCTTACTCTACCCTTTTTACCTTTCTTCTCTCTCAAATAGAAAAGTTTGGATCTTCGCGTATGTCCTCTTGATAAAATTTCGATTTTATCAATAAGAGGAGAGTGAATAGGAAAAATTTTTTCCACACCCACACCGTGGCTAATTTTTCGTATAGTGAAAGTAGAATTTATACCGGCTCCACGTTTTTGAACAACAATTCCGTTAAAAATCTGCTTGCGGACTTTTCCTGCTACATTGAATTTATAAAGTACTTTTATGGTGTCACCTGCTCTAAAGTCAGGCACATCCTCTTTTATAGCTTCATTTCCAATTTTATCTATTAATTCCATATTACCTCTCAATTGTTTATTTATTCACTATTAGATCAAAATTTGATTTTAACCTCTATTTGTAATCACCGATTATTCTGTCAAGTGTTATAGCAACAGCACTACGAACGGAGAGATGATTATAATCACCTGCTCCAGTGATTGGGCTGATATTATAATCGTTTTGTGCAATAGTTTCATGAGCGAGACCATGTGCAGTTCCAAACAGGATTAGGGATGATTTGCTATCAACTATTAGATCAGTTGCCCGGGAGTAGTTGATTGATTGATAGGAGTTTTTGGCAGATGTTGTAAATGTTGTAGGGGAAGAGTATATCTCATCTTTTATTTTTTGTTTTGTCTCAGAAATGG
>LSCK01000073.1 GCA_001577135.1 Cloacimonetes bacterium TCS60
AGCAATTTTATTACGAGCCTTCTCAATGAGACGGGAAAAAGTTGGACGGGAGATCTTCATTTTTTTTGCTGCTTCATGATGAGAAAGACCTTCGTAATCTGCAAGCCTAAGTGCTTCGTATTCTCCTACGGATATATTGATTCGCTTTAGTATTCTAGCCGGGACTCCGGCGGGTTTAAATTGCTGGAAAAGGGGTGGTTCTTGTACGATTCTCGTCTTTTTTCTTCTACTCATTTTTTTGTTCCTTTTTGAACTTATGTTCATAACCTATGTGATTGTAATTAGTTGTCAAGTAAAAATTTAAATTATTTTTTAAAAAAATTAAACGGAAATTAGCCATTTTTTATTTATTTAAAAGGGCTTATATGATAGCTCATAATTTGTGAATTAATTGACAGTTTCCCGATATGAGAAAAATTGTAAATACTCAAATACAAGAACTAAGTATGAAATCTAAAGAAAAGAAGAAAGCAATACAAAAAGTTACTGTTTGGGGACTGCTCAGCAACCTGTTCCTGACGCTTATAAAATTCGTAATTGGGTTTTGGGGGAATAGCCAGGCTGTAATTGCCGATGGTGTACACAGCCTCTCGGATATTTCGTCTGATGTTGTAATCCTGCTGGGAGTAAAGTTTTGGCTGGAACCTCCTGATGAAAACCATCCATATGGACATCATAAAATCGAATCTTTTATAACTCTCCTGATAGGTTTGATCTTAATTTTTGCCGCCGTAAGTATAAGTTATAACGCAGTTACCACTTTTGAAGAAAAACCGCTGCAAAAATTAAGCTGGTTTGTGCTGATAGCGCCTCTCGTATCAATAATATCCAAAGAGATAATCTTTCGCTATACATATAAAATTGGCGAAGAAACCTCATCCAGCTCTGTTCAGGCAAATGCCTGGCACCACAGATCAGATGTTTTTTCATCTATACCTGTACTCATAGCTGTTTTTGCTTCTACAATTAGTAGCAAACTTTATTTTTTAGATAATATAGGAGCAATTATAGTAGGAATTTTTATAATTAAAGTTGCCGGTGAATTCATTCTGAATAGTGTTTCGGAATTAACAGACAGAGGTATTTCTGATAAGGAGATTAAAAGAATCAAGAATATAGTCGAGGAGTTAAATGGAGCAAAAGGTGCTCATAGAGTAAGATCCAGAAAAATGGGAGACACGGTTTTTATCGATCTGCACCTGGAGGTGAATGGGAATTATTCCGTTTTTAAAGGGCATGACATATCGGAGAAAGTCAAAACTGCGATTATTAAAAATATTAAATCTGTTATCGATGTGGTAGTACACATCGAGCCTATGCAGGAAAATAATGAGGATCAATAAATAATGAAGTAGTCAAAAATCAGAAAACGTGAGCCCTGAAAATTATATCTGGTGGCAACTGCTATTATGATTTTTTATCCTTTATCTTTAATCTTATCTTCTTGTCCAATTTCAATAATCTTGACACAATAATCCCTCATTACTAAAAAATCCAAATTATGATTACAGGAACGGGAATAGATATCGTAAGAGTAAAACGGATCACGAAGCTAATTTCAGAAAAGCAGAAAAGTTTTACAGCAAAACTTTTTACGCAAAAAGAAATTGATTATTGTGAGGAAGGCACCAACATAAAAATCTCAGCACAACATTACGCTGGGCGCTTTGCTGCTAAAGAGGCTTTTCTCAAAGCGCTGGGTACAGGGTGGCGCAATGGTATCAGCTGGCAAGATGTTGAGATTGTTAATGATGATTATGGTAAACCTGTTCTGAAATTATATAAAAAGGCAAAAACTATACTAAAAAAAAACAACGTAAATAATATCCATCTCAGTATCGCTCACACTAGAAAAGATGCTGTAGCAATGGTAATCTTAGAAAAATAATAATTTCGGAGGAATTGATGAAAAAAATACTTGTAACTGGAGCTGTTGGGCAAATTGGTTCCGAACTTACCATGGAATTAAGACGAAGATTCGGTAATGAAAATGTAGTTGCCGGAGTTCATAGAACAAAACCGGAAGGTAAATTAAAAGAATCAGGACCCCACGCAGCTGTTGATTGTACCAGACCTGAACAAGTCAAAAGTGTAGTGGAAAAATTTAATATTGATACAATATTTCACCTGGCAGCTATTCTTTCCGCTGTGGCAGAAGCAAAACCAAATCTGGCCTGGAAGGTTAATATCGACGGCCTTTACAATGTGCTGGAAGTTGCACGCGAATATGATTGTGCCGTTTTTACTCCCAGCTCTATCGGCGCTTTTGGCAACTCCACTCCCCTGGATGATACACCTCAGGACACAATTCAGAGACCAGGCACAATGTACGGTGTGACAAAAGTTTCAGGAGAACTTCTTTGCGACTATTATTACAAACGCTTTGGTGTGGACACTCGCGGTTTGCGCTACCCCGGTATTATATCCAATGTGACTCTACCCGGTGGAGGTACTACGGATTACGCTGTGGAAATCTACTATGAAGCAATAAAGAATAAACATTATACCTGTAACTTGAAAAAGGGCACCTATTTGGATATGATGTATATGCCTGATGCTATTAAAGGTGCTATCGATCTGATGGAGGCTGCTGCCGATAAATTGGAACATCGTAATGCTTTTAATGTAACAGCTATGTCCTTTGATCCGGAGATGATTGCTGCCTCGATAAAGAAAATAATACCTGAATTTACTATGGATTACAAGGTTGACCCCGTAAAACAGGAGATCGCAGAATCCTGGCCCAATAAAATGGACGATTCAGCAGCACGCAAAGAGTGGGGCTGGGAACCGCAATACAACCTCGATGCCATGACAAAAGATATGTTAGAAGTTTTAACTAAAAGATTATAACACAAAATATTGGAGGAATAAATGCCAGTTAAAAAATTAGATTCAGCTCTTGACCAAAACCTAAAAGATATTAGAGAGAGCGGTAGAGACAAAGGCGCTGAAATGGTAATTACAGATGTAATAAAACCAAAAGGTGAAAATGGCCCGCGTTATCATGTACAGGGTGAAGGTGATAAAGAGTTTATTAAGATGAACTCAAATTCTTATCTGGGAATGTCTCTCGAGCCCGAAATAATTAATGCGGAAGAAGAAGCAGCCCAAAAATATGGAGTTGGACCCGGTGCAGTGAGATTTATCAGCGGTACCTACACGCCCCATATTGAACTTGAAAAAAAACTTGCTGAATTCCACGAACGCGAAGCCGGAATGATATTTAGTTCTGCCTACGTAACTAGCTTGGGAGTAATATATCCCTTAATTGATAAAGAAACTGTTATCATAAGTGATGAACTGAACCATAATTGTATCATCCAGGCTATAAGATTGTCACGTCCGGCAGATAAATTTATTTATGCCCACAATGATATGGATGCTCTGGAGCAAGTATTGAAAGAAGCTGTGGGCAAAGGCAAGCGCTGCCTGGTGGTAACTGATGGTATTTTTAGTATGCGCGGAGACCACGCCCCCCTGGATGAAATTGTTGATTTGTGCCAGAAATACGATGATGAATTTGACGATGGTGTTATCTCCATTGTGGACGACTCTCACGGTGTAGGTGCCTTTGGCGATAGCGGTAGAGGAACCGAAGAATATGTAAACACAAAAGTTGATATACTTATTGGAACCATGGGCAAAGCTTTTGGAGTTAATGGCGGCTATGTAGTTACTTCTGAAACCATCCTGACTTATCTGCGAGAGACAGCTCCCATGTATATTTATTCAAATCCGATCACTTGTTCCGAAACCGCAGCAGTACATAAAGTTTTGGAATATATCGACACTCCCAAAGGACAGAAAAGGTTGAAACATCTGGGTAAGATGACAGAAAAATTCCAGAATGGGATTCAGGAGATTGGCTATGAAACCATAGAAGGACCTCACCCCGTAGTGCCTTTGATGGTGCGTGATACACCCAAGACCGCTGCTCTTGTGAAATACCTTACGGAAAAAGGTGTACTTGCTACCGGCCTAAACTTCCCTGTAGTGCCCAAGGGTGACGAAGAGATAAGATTCCAGATCAATGCAGACCACACAGAAGCTGATATCGATTATGTTCTTGGTGTTTTAAAGGATTATAAAGAAAACGAATAAACTGCTAACATCATAGCATAAAATTATAAGCTCCAGCTGTTTGGCTGGGGCTTTTTTACTAAATCAATTATTCTATTATGAGAAGTGCTGCATAAGGGACTAAGTTGAATACAATTATCATTATCTTGTAAAGGCCTAAATAGGCATATATCGCCACCAGAACTTCCTTCATCTCAATTCCGAACAATTTTGCATGCATTTTTTTTACAATATTTTTTAACAGCATCAGTAGTATACTACTCACAAGGAAAATCCCAATATTAATTATTGTCATCCATTTAAATAATTGAATCAATTGTATCGTATCCATGTTTTTTTACCTCATTTATTACTAATAGTAAATTTGATTGTCTGATTTCCGGA
>LSCK01000074.1 GCA_001577135.1 Cloacimonetes bacterium TCS60
CAATGATTTATCAAAATTAGTAAAAACGTTTGTCACAGCAAATACTTCCGTGTCTTACTATCCAACAATTTCTCTACCGTTATCTGCATAATTTTCTCTCCTGCCTGAAAAAAATTAACACGGCACACTCCCTCTGCTTCTGTGATGTAGCGCAGTAAAATTCCAGCACTAAATTTAAAATCTTCCTGCTCAATCTCCTCCGTACTCATCAGAATTCCCAGAGGACCTGTATAATCGTCTGCTAATAAAGTAATATTATTCTCGGTGATAAGTTTTTCCAATGCGTCATTATCATTTTTATTTCTGCCTAAAACTAGTTTTGTCTTTTCATTAAGACGGAAATGCCTACCCCAGGTGAGAAATTTTACATATTTGTATTTCCACATATTTTGGTCCATCAGGTCTTGCACTCTACGACAAAAATGCTTATCTGTAAGACGGCAACCACCTCCAGTCGAGAGATAACTTTTTATATTGTATTCTTGGGCTAACGCCAGTTGGATTTTTCTACTTCTACCTTCGATGTCCAGCAATTTCTCTTTATCCAGCCAGCCCTCTCTTAGGGGCTTTGTATCTGGTAATAATTTTTGTGACAGCGGCCTTACGATTAGGTCTTTATAGCCACTGGCTTTTGAAACAGTATTCATAGGAATCCTGTTTTGGGATTTTGGTCTCTGTCCCAATACTTCACCGGATACAAGGAAATCTGCCTGAAACTCCCTAAGCATTTTACCTAATTTATTAAACATAAAAGCATGACAATCGATACAGGGATTGAGATTCTTACCGTAGCCATAATCTGGATTTGCCAGTACTTTCAAATATGAGTGCTTCAACTTTTTAATGATCAATTTCCAGCCCAGTTTTTCCGCAACTTGCTTTGCTTCATCTGCTGTAAAAAATGGTGATTCGAAATAGACAGGAATAACCTCAACTCCCTGCTCTCTTACTAATTTCACAGCAAGAACGCTGTCCAGGCCGCCGGATAAAAGTGCTAAAGCTTTATATTTTTTATCAGACATAATAATTTACGATAAGTTGATTTAGTTTTGTCATATCAATCTTTCCATCTATACTTTGAAAAAGTTCCCAGCAAACCAAAAATTATAAAATATGGAATGTAAAATAGTTCTGCCACAGGAAAATATATCATTAAGGGCAAGGAGTGGAATTCGAGCGCACCTCGTAAAATAAAAAAGAATTCAACAAACCATTTAAGCAGAAAAACAGCTAGAAAAATATTCCAGGGGAAAGAACCTAAAAAAGCTAACAGAAATGAAATTACTACAAATGCATAAAAGCTAAATACAAGCCCGGTCATCAGCTTTATTTTAAGGGGATAGTATTGCCACTTGGAACCTCTTCTCTTTTCTTGTTCAAAACGAGATTTGGAACTCATGTGCTCATAGGAGGGGACAAAAGAATCCGGATCATAATTGAAAGCCATTTTAAACTTACCTGTTTTTGAAATTTTTTGCAGTAAAAGGTCATCATCACCCGATGCTATTTGCCCAATCCCCTCGTAGCCATTAACCTGTTCAAAAACTTTTTTGCGGTAAGCCATATTTCTGGCTGCAGCAGTTACACCCCAGTTCCAGCCCAGGGTTCCAGCCGATACCGTGAATACGGACAATCTTTCTAAATTTTTCAGACCCATGATAAACCTGTTCCAGATTCCCTCTTTCGTGCTAAGGAGAGGAGAATATCCGGCAATAAAATCAACATTCGGAGTAAAGGCTGCATTCATACTCCTAATCCAATTTTTCTTAGGGGCACAGTCAGCATCCGTGAAAAGTAGATATTTACCCTGTGCCCTTTTTATGCCCTCATTAAGAGCATTTTTCTTACCGATGAATTTTTCCCCTTCTCTTTTAATAATCACGTGATGAAAATTTTCATATTTCTTATTATAATCCTCTATCAAAGCATCTGTTTTATCCTGGGAGCGATCACTCACAATTATTGCTTCATATTTATCCGCAGGATAGTTTTGATCCTTTAATTGTTTTAGCAGGTGCGGTAAAAATCGTTCTTCATTTCTAGCAGCTACAATAATGGAAAAAAACTTTTCTTTCTTACTGCGCTTGGAAATTCTTCTGAAGTAGGTTCCAACCAGAATGAACAGAAGGATAGCAGCATACAGTAAGAGCAATACAAAAAGAATGTAAGTTATGGTCATATTCTTCTGATGCCTTTTTTGGGGGAGGGATTTAAATGGAGATCAGTAAAATTTTTATCTTTGTATTTCATGATAGCTGCGGCTCCGATCATAGCAGCGTTATCTGTACAAAACTGAATAGAGGGAATAAATATATTCACATCATTTTTCTGTGCGTATCTGGTAAACACTTCTCTTAGTTGTGAATTAGCCGCAACACCACCAGCCAGCAGAAGACGATTTACAGAATGAGATTTCAATGCTCTGATAGTCTTCTTAAAAAGAACTTCTACAATAGCAGTTTGAAAACTGGCGCAAAAATCATGGATTTCGTTTGATTCCTGATCTATATCGTGTTTTTTCCGGTATAAGGAAGCAGCGGTTTTAAGACCGCTAAAACTAAAGTCAAAATTATCCTGATGCAGCATAGGTCTGGGAAAATCAATTTTATTATTTTTGCCTTTTTTGGCAGAAGCATCTATCTCTGGCCCACCCGGATAGGAAAATCCCAGCAATTTACCTATTTTATCAAAAGCTTCCCCGGCAGCATCATCCACGGTTCTACCTAAAACCTGGAAATCCGTAACAGACCGGAAAAGGACAAGTTCGGTATGTCCGCCGGACACTATTAAAGATATAAAGGGAAATTCAACAGCGGGATGCTCGATAAAATTTGCAAAAACATGCCCCATAATATGATTCACTGCAATGAGGGGCTTATTTAAACTAGCAGCTAAGCCTTTGGCAAAAGAGACGCCCACCAGCAGTGAGCCAATGAGACCGGGATTAACAGCTACTGCTACGGCATCAATTGCGCTAAGCTCACATTCAGCTTCTTTCAGGGCTGTGTCCACCACGGGCAAAATACCCCTGATATGTTCGCGCGATGCTAATTCCGGCACAATACCACCGAATACTTCATGCACATTTTGTGATAATGTGATATTAGATAAAAGTTTGTAACTACCATTGATCACAGCTGCAGAGGTGTCATCGCAGGATGTTTCAATAGCAAGAATGCGCATCTTTTTAGCAGCCCTTATTCCTGGATCCGCACCTTTTCCGGAATTTGGTCGAGCAGCTTAACATCCTCAGGTAGAACAACTTTTATTGGTAAATTCTTATTGGACTTTTCGTCAGATTCATCTACATAAACTTTAATATCATTTGTTGAAATTGTATCCAGCTTACCCCTATTAGCAGAAAGTTTGATCGTAGCATACTCAGGAAAAATTTGCATGGTAGAAGGATGTGTTATAGGTACATTCATAAAAGTTTTCGTTGCGGTTTTGGATTTCAATTTTACAATTTTGATTTTCTCAAAATCCATTCTTATCAAATCGTTTTCTGGTTTATTCAGTTTTATCACAGCATCTTTTCCATGTTTCTTTTTATTGAAAGGTTTAGTTGTAACTTCATACAATTCCGCTAAAATCTTTTTGGGACCCTTAATGGAAACTTCATCCTGTTGTAAGGCGAATAATTTTTCCTCAAAATATTTTTTACTTGCTTTATCGGCAAAAGTAGGTCTAATTTTGAGAGATTTAGATGTCATATTATCCATAACTACCAGGATGTTTCTCAGTTCAGGCTTTTGGATAATATCAAGATGTCGTTTTTTAATAAATGACAGATCATCAAGTCGTATGGGGATGTAATTTTTACCATAATGTGTATTTTTCAGATCGATATAATAAGACAGTTTATCAAAATTCAATTTAACCAGGTCGAGTCCTGTTCCCTCTATCACCAGATGGATTGATTCGGGCTCGAGATGAGTAGGAATAAGACCAGTGGGAGTATTTTTCACAGATACTTCCAAATCCAGGGTTTCTATTTGTAATTGGCTCAATTTAATTCCAATCCAGATAAAAACTGCGATAAAAAATGCTAAGAAAAATAATGATATTTTACCTTTTTTCATTCTTCTTCCAATCGTTTATATATTCTTTTTAAACGCTGAGTTGCTAATGTAACGTAAATATTGAGTGGATCAATTTTTCTGGCAAGTTTAAGATATTTTTCTGCTTTTTGATAATCCTTCATGTCCATATACAGTTTACTTAAATCAAGATATGATTTCGTATAGAAAAAATTTTTGTTTATACTTTTCTTAAAATAATTAATTGCCTCTTTTGTTTTACCAATAGGATGAGCGCAATTTGCCATTGAGTTATAGAATTTTGCCGAGGACTGTCCCAATTCCTCTGCTTTTTTACAGGTTACATAAGCAGAAAGAAATTCGTTATTTTTTTCATATGCCATAGCCAGGAGATAAGCAATTTTGTTGTTTGTGGGAAAATTTTCCCTTCCGCTTTTCAGTGTATCAATAGCTTTTTTGTAATCATTCAGTTTGATATATTGCTCACCCAGAAAAATGTAGGCTTTTACAAAATGCTTGAACATGGGAAAGACTTCCTCGATTAGAGCAATTGATTTCTTAGGTTTATTCAAATAAAGATAAGCAACTGCCATATTAAATTTTTGTTCCGGTACGGGATCTTTCACCTGGTCATACCAATAAAGTGCATCAGAAGCCTTCTTATAATTATTTAAATAAGCGTTTCCCAGCTGAAATTTGAAATAATTACTATTGGGAAAATATTTAATCGCTCTCCTTAAAACCTGCTTTGCTTTCTGAAAAAAAGATTTTCTTAAATAAATGTTACACAAAAGTTTATGTGCCTTATAAGTTTGGGGCTCAGCAGCAATAATATCCTCCAGCAGATCTACTGACAGGAGCCATTTTTTATTACTATTATAGCGGGCACGCCACAGTTTTGCACTAATTTGATCTTTATCCATTTCAGACAAATTTATAGTTTCTGCAAAAAATTAGCAATCATTTTATTAAATTCTACCTCAGATTCACATAGATTCAATTCCCTGCGTAGTTTTCTGGACCCTTTAAGCCCCTTTGTATAACCGGTTAGAAATTTTCTGATCAAGCGTAGAGCTTTGTCAGCACCATAGTGATCTTTCATCCTGTTAAAATGAAGCTGAAGCATTTTCACTCTTTGTCTGGGGACTAATTCTGTATATTCACCTGTAGCGAGATATTGCTTTATCTGTTTAAAAATCCAGGGTCTGCCCATAGCGCCTCTGCCAATCATGACAGAATCACATCCGGTTTGCTCCTTCATTTTTTCTGCATCCTCAGGTTTTTCAATATCTCCATTACCTATAACCGGGACGGAAACAAGATTCTTTATTTTTTCAATGATGACCCAGTTGCTTTTTCCAGAAAACATCTGATTTCTCGTTCTAGCATGAATTGTAA
>LSCK01000075.1 GCA_001577135.1 Cloacimonetes bacterium TCS60
TTAAAGCAGAATTTAGATCAACCTGAAAGAATTATTTAAAAATATTCTTAATTAAAAAACCTATTTCTTCCTAAATTTCTTTTTCCTCTTTGTGAGAAAATCTGAAGCTTGTTTGATGAATTGACTATTTGTAACGAGAAATACAGTGTCGTTTGCCCGAATAATATAATTACCTCTGGGAAAGTAAAAATCTGTTTCCTCCTGATTGGATTTATAAATACCCATAAAATTGCAATCCACAGGAAATTTTTTGGTTGATGTAATTTCTTTGATCTTCATGCCCACTGCTCTGGCACCTTCATTAACATTGATCGCATATACTTCAGCTTTTCCATCCTCGATAGTGAAAAGGCGTTTTACTTTGGGTTTTTCCACTTTTTCAATCATTCTATGCACGACCAATCTTGAGACGTCGATCAACTGTATACCGGATATCTGATAAGCATTTTTATATTGGGGTCTGCGCAATTTACTAATTATCTCCTCTACACCCAGACTTTTTGCCAGGAGACCACAGGATATATTATCAGCGTCTTTGCTCATAAGAGAGAGCAGAATGTCAGCTTTATCAGCTCCTGCATCCCTCAAAGTCCTCATGCGAGTTGCATTACCGTTAATAGTCATTGCTCCTGTATCTGTGTACATGCTTTCGCACACATCTTCATCTTTATCGATTACGACTACATCATGGTCATTCTCGATTAACTTTTTAGCAATCTGAGATCCGATTACACCTGCACCTGCAATTATTACATACATAAATTTCTCCTTCCTTAATATTCCCAGCCCCTGGGACTGAACAATAAAAGTACGGGTATGATTTCAAGCCTACCTGCCATCATACCCAGTATATAAACTATTTTTATTATTGGATTAAATTGACTCATCGTCTCTATAGAGATATACGAAGGTCCTATATTTCCTAAAGCACTACTCATTCCGGAAAAAGCAGCAAAATCACCTACATTGGAGAAAAATGCTGTTACTATTCCTCCAAAAATTAGTAGAACAACCCAGATAAAAAAAAGTGAGCTAACCCGGTAAATTTCATCAGAATCTATTTTATTATGATCAACAACTAAACCATCTAAAGCGCTATTGGGCTGCACAAGTTTTTTTATCTCTCTTTTTATCATTTTCAAAAGAATCGAGACCCTCAATATTTTTATACCACCTGCAGTGGAACCCACACAACCACCCATGATCATCATAACAATAAAAAGTTGCCGGGAGACACTGCCGAAGAAGGATGATGCAATATCCTTTGTAGCAAATCCGGTAGTTGTAATAACAGAAACAACCTGGAAAAGTGAAGCCCGAAAATTACTCTCTAGTTTTGCCCATAATCCATCTCCAGCAGATGTTTGCACAATATCAGATAGATTAAAAACCCGTTCTAAGAAGATAATAACTGTGAATAATGCTATGAACATTACCCAGCGTCTAAATTCTGTGGTTTTAATTAGCCCTTTGAACTCTCCTCTTAACATACGGAAATGAATTAAAAAGTTTGTACCTCCCAGAAACATGCCAAAAATAATTATATATTCAATTAAGCGAAAATGTGAATGCCCAATATTTTGGTAGTGAGCAATACTGGCATCAAAGGGAGAAAAGCCTCCTGTTGACAGAGTTGTTAGAGCATGATTAAGACTACTAAAAAGTGATGATCCGGCCAAAACCAGGGAGAAGAAAATAACGGAAGTTAGTAAAATATAAATCCCCCAGAGAATCTTGATAGTATTAGCAATTCCGGGTACAGGTCTTTTTACATGAATTTTATGGCTTTCTGCACTAAATAGACGGCTGATCCCACTAACTTGTGATGTAACAAAAAGGAAAAAAGTAAGTATGCCCAATCCACCAACCCACTGTGTAATGCTTCTCCAGAGTATGATACTGATCGGGAAATTATCAAGACCGGTGAACATGGTTATGCCGGTGGTAGTAAAACCACTCATAATTTCAAAATAAGCATCTAAATAGCTAGCACCAATGCCGAAGACAAGCGGAATTGCTCCCACAGCTGACGTGACGATCCAACCCAGGCTGCAGACCAAAACAGCGCCTGAAGTCTTTAGATCAGCTTTAGTTTCAAACCGTTTGAATATAAATCCAACTGCAAAGGATACAACGATAGCTACTGTGAATCCAATAAAGGGATCAGACCCGTATCCCCTTCCCCAAACTACTGATGAAACTAAGGGAATGATAAAGAAAAATCCAATTACATAAAGGACCGATCCCAAATAGTTGATAACGGTATAAATTTTTAGGAGTTGCTTTTTTATTCTAATGTTCATTATATTAAAAGCTAAATAATTTTTCTTTGTTTAAATATTCCTTTTGATACTTTTGTTTCAACTTTCTATTTTTTTTCAATTTTAAGTCAAAATCTATATCAATAATTTTAAAAGCCACATTCCTGGCTTGTTCCAGAATATCTTTGTCGCGGATAATATTAGCAATCTTCAATTGGGGAATCCCTGATTGTTCAGTTCCAAAAAATTCACCAGGTCCTCTGATTTCCAGATCTACTTCTGCAATCTTAAAGCCGTCATTGGTTTCCTTCATAGTATTTAATCTTCGCAGTCCGGTTTCCGAGATCGGTTCGTATGCTACCAGCACACAGTAGGATTTATGCTCTCCCCTACCTACTCTTCCCCTTAACTGGTGTAATTGTGACAGGCCAAATCTCTCAGCGTGTTCAATCATCATGATAGTAGCGTTAGGAACATCGATCCCAACTTCAATTACTGTAGTAGAAACGAGCAGATCAATATTCCCCTGAGAAAATTCCTGCATAATTCGATCTTTTTTTTCATTCTTCATTTTACCGTGCAGCAATTCCACTCGGTCCTGAGAAAATGTTCCTGTACTTAATTTCTTGTATATAGAAGTAGCCGCCTTCAGATCTGTTTTTTCTGATTCCTCTACTAAAGGGCAGACGATAAAAGCTTGCCGTCCCTGTTTGATTTTTTTCTTAATAAACTGCAAAACTTCCGGTTC